>NZ_FNHB01000004.1:207054-273780 GCF_900104455.1 Dendrosporobacter quercicolus | reverse complement strand
GATGTAACACAATTGATTTGTGTTACATCATACCGGCTGCTTTTATACTAACATACTAAGTTATAATATCTATACACCAATCTGACTTTGGACTAAGAGAATTAGGATGTGATTTACAGTATGGAATTTGTAGAACCAATCAGAAGCAGGAGGCAGATTGCCTACATGAAAAATCATCTGAAAGAACGCAATATTCGTGATTATTTATTATTTGTACTCGGTATTAACAGTGGTTTAAGAATATCCGATCTGCTTTTACTGACAATCGAAGATGTTAATGGTAAAGACCGCCTAACCATTCGGGAAAAAAAGACCGGCAAACTAAAAGACTTCCCCTTGTCAGATACTTGCAAAAAAGCGATTCGCGAATATTTGGATTTTGGTAATACAAGCAGTGGCTGGTTATTTAGAAGTAAAAAAGGCGACAGGCCGATTTCGCGTATCCAGGCTTACCGAATCATCAATGGTGCTGCACGAATTATTGGCATGCAGGAAGCGATTGGCACCCATACCCTTCGCAAGACTTTTGGCTACTGGGCCTATAAAGGCGGCGTTGATATCATTAAAATTCAGAAATTACTCAACCACTCCGCACCAAGCGTAACACTTTCTTATATTGGCATTACCAAGGATGAACTGGATGATGTATATGTAAACTTAAATTTATAAATATTTTACATATTTTGATAATAACACTAGAATGATGAAAGGAAATTTTTAATTTTTGGCGTAATATGTAAAAAGTATGTAACACAAATCAATTGTGTTACATCATACCGGCTAATAATTATTGCAGCAGCTATCTTTGGCGAGTACCCGTGATGTTACTGGTTACTGAGTACGGGGTAAAGAGAGAAGGCGGCAAAGCCAGGCCGGTAAAGATTAGTATAAATTAATTCAGCTGCCGGCAATTAAACTCCTTTTTTAGATGAGCAAGGCCAAGGGACAGCCTAATTTGAAAACGAGTAGTGCGCTAGTGCCTTGCACTAGCTGAAAAGGGGATAGCATATGAATTTTCACGAAGAAATTGAGTTTCTTTTGTATTCAATCAATTGTTCAAATAATGAACAAATTAAATCACATTATTATCAAAAATTAGAAGCTATACTGGAAAATTACATGAAAAGCAAAGCCGAACCGGACAAGCGTACAGGCCCGGCTATGGCAGCTTGGCCTGTCAGTAAACTCAGATGATTTAGCCGGCATTAAAATCATATGTCTTCCGTAATGCAATAACCAGGCGAAAGTCTGGCTTTTTTATACAGGACGTTGTTTACCTGGTTAGTACTCGGTACGAGAAAGGAGTGGTTGAACATGTCAGAGAAAGAATTAAAGAATTTAGACAATCTAAGCAACGGCTATACAACGAAAAAGCTGTGCCGGATTGACAATCTTAAAACTGGAATGAAATTAGGCAAAGACGTCGTTTCTATTGACAGTAGTTTTCTACTGGCGGAGGGTACAACAATAACCCGCGCTCATATTAAGCATTTGAAGGCTTTAAAGCTTAACTCTGTATATGTTGTGGATAGCCCTTGTTGCCGATCCGAGCAGGCTTTGAGTAATTTTGAAAAAAAATATGAAAAAATTATGGTCAGTCTAAAACTTGCTTTTGAGCATGTCCGGATTTTTAATGAAGTTCCCCTGGCCCAAATGCAGGAACTGGTTGATTTTTCGATTAACCCGATGATAGAAACCAGGGGAATTCTGGAATGTTTGCGTAAGATTCAAAAGCAGGACTGTTACACTTACCGCCATTCCTTAAATGTAGCCATTATTGCCGGGATTATTGGAAAATGGTGCAAGTACCAGGGCCGGGAGTTAGCGGATTTGATTTTAGCCGGACTATTGCATGACATTGGCAAAGTGCAAGTGCCGGTTTATATTTTAAATAAGCCTGCCCGGCTTACTGACGGCGAAATGCAGGAAATCCGGAAACATCCGGAGTATGGCTATAAGCTGCTTAAAGAGCTTGCAGTACCGCAAAAAGTTAAGATGGCGGTATTGCAGCATCATGAACGTAAGGACGGCAGTGGTTATCCTAAAGGGCGGACTGGTCAGGAAATCTGTGATTATGCCGCGATTATTGCGGTGGCTGATGTGTATGATGCGATGACGACAACCAGGGTTTACCGCAGCAAACAGACACCACTTCTGGCGGCTGAAGTTTTACTGGAGCAAATGTACTCCCAACTGGATCCTTATGTTTGCAATACCTTTTTAACCTACCTGAAAAATAGCTGTATTGGCGCCAGCGTACGCTTAAGTGACGGGCAGTTGGCCTGGATTATCCATATCGGTCAGCAAAAAGTTTGCCGGCCTATCGTTCGAACCGCTGACGGCCAGCTGATAAACCTGGAACTCCAGCGGAACCTGGAGCTGCTGGAGTTCATCTGAAAACCGGTGTATTGACATCCGGAGTATTTGGTATTATGATAAAAAAAACAGGTGTGTGGCCATACAATGATGTATAAACTAAGCATAAAAGCAATTGCAGCTTTAGCTTAGTTTATTTTTTTAAACTGCAGCACATTGCACTGGAGGGGCTGGATAATGGCGTTGCGCGAACTGGATTTAACCATCGGTCAGATTATTGCCCAATACCCGGAAACGAGGATGATCTTTGTAAATAATGGTTTCCCCCTGTTTGCTGATGACCGGGTAATTGAGGAACTGGGACCGATTTTAAAATTAAAGACTGCCCTCAGAAGCAAGGGGATCAATGACCGGTTATTTGTCCGGCTGCTGCAGGATAAAATCGCTGAGACTGATCGCTGTCGTAAGCTGGAAGCGGGCCAAGATCAACTGTCCGGCAGGCTAAATTTATTAACACTGCTGCCTTGTCCACTGAAAGTTCCGCTGCAAAGTGAATTGAAATTTATTTTAGACCAGCTTCAGCAGGAACGCGGTATTCCCTTAAACTACAGCATTGATATTTCGGCGAATAAGCGGATCAATTATGCGGATTATCTGAAATACTTTGAAGATCCGGATGAATTGCCAGATATTTTGTTGACTACCGGTTATGATATCTTTCATCAGAATTTTATGGAGCGGTTTGTCAAAGCCGGGATATTTGCCAGCCTGCCCAGACGGGCAGTCAATCCTCGCCTGGCTGAAGCCGGAATTATCGACCCTGACGGTTTTTTTACTGTCATTGCCGTTAATACACTGGTCATGACTGTTGATAAAAAACGGCTGGGGAAGTTGGCTTTGCCCAGGGTCTGGTCTGATTTGCTGAAGCCGGAATATGAAAATCAAGTGGTCATGCGCGGTCATGGCAATATTTTCTGCGATGTGCTGCAATTGAACTTTTACAAAGATTATGGCGATTCCGGCTTGGCTGGACTGGCCAGGGCAGTGAAGTACGGGTTGCATCCGGCGGAAATGGTCAAGGCGCTATCCGGCAATCAGGAGGCGATACCGCCAATTCATATTATGCCGCGTTTTTTTGCAGAAACACTGCGCGGGCGCAGCAATATTGAGATTATCTGGCCGGAGGATGGAGCAATGGCCTATCCGGTATCACTGCTGATTAAGTCGGGTAAACTGGCCGAATTGCAGCAGTTGGCCGACTATCTTACCGGACCGGCGTTTGCCGCCCTGTGTGATGAAGCTTTTTTTCCCGCTGTTTATTCACCTGTCAGCAAAAATTTACCCGCGGCGGCAAAATTCAAATGGACGGGCTGGAACTATATAAAAAGCTGCAATATTGAATATTTAATTGATGAATTAAATGAGAAGTTTATTACAGCCCAGCGGGAAGGAGGTTGCCGGAAATGCAATTAGTCACGGTGGCCGGACCGCCTTCCGCCGGTAAAACGGCGGTTATTTTGAAAGTGGTTGAGGCCTTGCAACAACAAAAGGTCAAGGTCGGAGTCGTCAAATTTGACAGCTTATCTACCAAAGACCTGGAGTTATATCAAAACCGCGGTATTCCGGCGCAGGTTGGCTTAGCCGGCAATTTGTGTCCTGATCATTTTTTTATCAGCAATATCCAGGATTGCCTGGATTGGGGCCGCCGCAATCAATTTGATCTGCTGATCAGTGAAAGCGCGGGATTGTGCAATCGCTGTTCGCCACACATTAAAGGAGTGCCGGCAGTGTGCATTGTAGATAATTTAAGCGGTATTTACACTCCGCAAAAAATTGGCCCAATGCTTAAACTGGCTGATATTGTGGTGATTACCAAAGGGGATATTGTGTCCCAGGCCGAGCGGGAAGTTTTTGCCTTTCGCGTGCGCCAGGCCAATCCGGGCGGTACCATCCTGCATGTGAACGGCATCACCGGCCAGGGGGCGTTGGAAGCCAGCAGATTGCTGTATCCGGCCGGTAATCTTGAAAGCCTTAGCGGCTGGCAATTACGGTTTTCCATGCCTGCCGCCACTTGTTCCTATTGTCTGGGGCAAACCAAAATCGGCGATGACTTTCAAATGGGCAATGTGAAAAAGATGAGACTAAGCTAACCAGTGCTGTGGGGAGGATAAACTATGGGCCAAAACAGGTTGTTTAAGATGACTGTTGCTGAAATGTTTGCCGCCTATCCGTATGCCGAGGATTTTTTTGCCTTTCTGCCTGTCCGGCCCCAGCCGGAGCTGGTGCTGGCCGATTTATTCGCCAGGCTCGATGAGGACTACTTAGAGGAACTGGGGCTCAGCCGCGCCGGGCTTATCCGGCAATTCACCGAATTTATGGGTAAAATGGAAGAAATCAGCCGTCAGCCTGAGCCGGTAACTTCGATTACCATTCTGGGCGGACATGATAAGGATGGCGTTGAAGAAAACCTTGCTTTGACCATTGAAGCGGGGGAAATTGTTTGTATTGTAGGGCCAACCGGTTCAGGGAAGAGCCGGCTGCTGGCCGATATTGAGTGGCTGGCCCAGCGGGATACGCCAACAAACCGCCAGATATTGATTAATGGCCGGCAACCGGACAGTAAGCGGCGGTTTGCGGTTGAACAAAAACTGGTTGCCCAAATCTCACAGAATATGAACTTTGTAATGGATCTGACAGCGGCCGAATTTGTGCACATGCATGCCGAAAGCCGGATGGTTGAGCATCTCGAAGCGGTAACGGCAAATGTTCTGGAAATAGCCAATCAACTGGCCGGTGAAAAATTTCGGCCTGATACGCCGGTGACCGCCTTAAGCGGCGGGCAGTCCCGGGCGTTAATGATTGCTGACGCCGCTTTTTTGAGCGTCTGCCCAATTGTATTAATTGATGAACTGGAAAATGCGGGAATAGATCGCCGGCAGGCTTTGCAACTGCTGACGGCAAAGCAAAAGATTGTGTTCATGGCCACGCATGATCCCATCCTGGCCTTAATGGGCGAACGCCGTATGGTGATCAAAAACGGCGGGATCAGCAAGATCATTGCAACATCGCGGCAGGAGCGGGCGAACTTGGCGCGATTAGAAAAGCTGGATCTTCAATTGTCGGAGATCCGGGAGGCGCTCCGCCGTGGTGAAAAACTCGGAACAATTGCCTTTGCATTTGATTAACTGAATAACAATTCACCCTTTACACCTCCTTTCATATTCTAAAGCAGATGCAGCTTATTTTGCTTTAGAATGAAAGGAGGTTTTGTGATCGGTGAAAGCTGAACGAGGCAGTAATCAACACTTACCGGCCCTGCTGGTTATTTTTGGCGGAACCGGTGACCTGGCCCGCAGAAAACTGTTGCCGGCCTTATACAATTTGCTGTGTGACGGGTTGTTGCCGGAACATTTTGCCGTGGTAGCGGCAGGCCGCAGGGAAAAGACAACGGAACAATACCGCAGCGAAGTGTTCACGGCGATTACTGCCTATTCACGCAATGCAGTAACTGCTGAAAACTGGCGGATATTTCAGCCGCTCATTCATTATGTCCGCCTGGACTTTCTTGACGTTGCAGGCTATGCCCGGCTGCACAGCATTCTGGAGGGAATTGACCGGCGCCATGCTACCGCCGGTAACCGCATTTTTTATCTGGCTGTTGCTCCTGAGTATTTCGAACCAATCGTACAGGGGCTGCGCGATCAGCAAGATCCGGCTGAGTGCAGAGGCTGGAAACGGCTGGTTATTGAGAAACCTTTTGGCAGAGATTTACAGAGCGCCGTCCGATTGAATGATAAACTTAGTGCGGTATTTAGTGAAAACAATATCTACCGGATTGATCATTATCTCGGCAAGGAAATGATTCAGAATATCATGGTGCTGCGGTTTTGCAATTCCGTGTTTGAGGCTGTCTGGAGCAATAAATATATCGACAATATTCAAATTTTACTGAGTGAGCAGGCCGGTATTGGCAGCCGCGGCGGCTATTATGAAACGGCGGGGGCAATGCGGGATATGGTGCAAAACCATATTTTGCAAACCTTGTCGCTGGTTGCGATGGACCCGCCGGTAAGTTTGCAGCCTGATGCAATCAGAAGCGAAAAGCTTAAAGTCATCCAGGCGCTTGAGGTATTTACCCCGGCAATGGTTGCTGAAAATGTTATTTTCGGCCAATATGACCAGGGGATGGTCAAGGATCAGCAAGTGAAGGCATACCGGCAGGAAGACAAGGTAGCTGCAGATTCGGTAACGGAAACTTTTGTGGCGATGAAGCTGTATATTCAAAATTTTCGATGGTCAGGAACCCCGTTTTATCTTCGAACCGGAAAACGTTTAGGCAGCAGTGAGGCGAAAATTGTCATCCAGTTCAAGCCTTTACCGCCGGTGCTGTATCTGCGCAAGCAACCGCTGGAGCAGCCGAATGCATTGATGATTAAAATTCAGCCCGAAGTGGGGGTTTGTTTCCAGTTTAGCACCAAAAATTTCAACTCAAAAGAAGAAATTGTTTCAGCGCGGATGGACACCGGCAATGTTTCCAGCAGTAATGGTAATACTCCCGAAGCCTATGAACGGTTGATTGTCGATATTTTACGCGGCGACACCACCTTGTTTTCACGCTGGGATGAGGTGGAAGCTTCCTGGGCGTTTGTCGACCGTCTGATTACCGGCAGACGACTGCAAAGCTTTCCTAATTACGCCGCAGGCTCCATGGGGCCGGCCCAGGCGGACGAACTGATCAGGCGGGATGGACGGAAATGGTGGGATTGAGTAAAGAGGGGAGCGCCAATGAAAATATATGATATTTCCCTGCCAATTGCCTGCGATATGCCGGTTTACAAAGGTAAACCGGACAAGCGGCCTGTACTTAGCGTGGCCAGTGATTTTACCATCGGGCCGGTCTATGAGAGTAAACTGGAAATGAATTTGCATACAGGAACTCATCTGGATGCCGCCCTGCATATCTTTCCCGGCGGCGGGACCATCGACAAAATACCATTGACCAGTGTGGTGAACAAATGCAGCGTATTGGATTTACGCCAGGTGACAGAGAAAATTACAGCCGCCGATCTGGCTGTTCGGCCTATTGCCGGCGGTGATTTTGTGTTATTGAAAACCCGGAATTCCTATGAACAAATCCTGGAAGGGCAGTTTATCTATTTGACAGGCGGCGGAGCCGAATATTTGGTTAATTGCGGCGTAGCCGGCGCGGGAATTGATGCCCTGGGGATTGAACGTAATCAGCCCGGTCATCCTGCCCATCGCTTATTGCTGGGCGCCGGGCTGCCGGTGTTAGAAGGGCTGAATCTGAAAGAGCCGCCGGCCGGACGCTATTTGCTCGTTGCCGCTCCGCTGAATATTATCGGCGCTGAAGCTGCGCCGGTCAGAGCCTTGTTATTGCCGCTGCCGAAAGAGTGGCAATGCCTGGAATGAGCCGTTTTAAGCCTGCTTGAAGCATATTTTGTTGTATGTCCCAGGCTAAGCCTTTTGTTATAATTTTAATAAGTTTAAAAAGTCTAATGTTTAACGGCAATTGCTTGAACCAGCATACCAGCAATTGACAAATGTTCCGACAGCAGTTATATTGAAATAGATGACTTATTCTCAGGGCGGGGTGCGATTCCCCACCGGCGGTATCCCAGCAGGCTGGGGAGCCCGCGAGCGCTCTTTTGATTGAAGAGGTCAGCAGAACTGGTGAGAGACCAGTGCCGACGGTACAGTCCGGATGAAAGAGGATAGGGCAGTGAGCGTGTTTTTATCTAGAGTCAAAGTATTTATGTGGCTTGATTTTGCTGGCTGTCTATCTTGTTGCCCTGATTCTGATAGGTCGAACTAATGTTTAGGAGGCGTACTTATTTTGAATCAGAACTTGTTAGAAAAGTTTGGAACACCGCTGGAGAGAGTGGAAAAAGCGGTTGCAGCCCTGCGGCAGGGACACGGCGTGCTGGTCACTGATGATGAACAGCGGGAAAACGAAGGCGATATCTTTTTTGCCGCCGAAACACTGACTGCTGAACAAATGGCCCTTTTAATCCGCGAATGCAGCGGTATTGTATGCCTGTGTCTGCCGGAGGATAAAGTTCAGGTGCTCGAACTGCCGCCCATGGTGGGGGACAATACCAGCAGTTTTCAAACGCCTTTTACCGTATCGATCGAGGCGTCTTCCGGCGTTACTACCGGTGTATCGGCTGCCGACCGGGTGGCCACAGTTAAAGCTGCGGTTGCAGATGGCGCTCAGCCCGCCGATTTGCGCCGGCCTGGACATGTCTTTCCGTTACAAGCCAAGCGCGGCGGCGTTTTTGAGCGTCAGGGACATACGGAAGCGAATGTTGATCTAATGCGCCTGGCCGGATTGAAGCCTTATGGCGTATTGTGCGAATTGACCAACCCTGACGGGACAATGGCCCGGTTGCCGCAAATCGTAAATTTTGCTGAGAAAAATAATATGCCGGTAGTTACCATTGATGATATAATCGAATACCGGAAAGCGCACGGCTGTTAACCCGCGGTTGCGCAACAGCGATTCAACAAAAAATCGTTTTATCACTTGACAAAGTCAGGAAAAAAGCTTATCATCGTTATAATGTAAATTGATCCTGTTTCGGGGAGATTAGCTGATCAGTATAACTGAAGGCCGAGCTGTTGCCTAATCTCCTGACAGATGATTGAATGAAGGATAAAATTGGATAAGGCATTGGGCCTAATCGACCAGTAAACTGGAGGTTAACCATCAAATGGTTAGCCTCTTTTCTGTTTTTTCAGCGTTGATTTACTTGCAACCGCTATACCCAGTGCAACCCGCGGTTGTTTATATAGAGTAAATCTATTATTTGGAGGGATTTATATGTTTTTTTTGTCCACTGATAAACGTAAAGCGGCGGCTGGCAGACTTTATGCGGTGATTGCGCTTATCTTAATGGCTGCCGTTGGCCTGACAGGCTGCGGCGCCAAACAAACGGCGGGAACGGATGCTGCCGGACAACCTCCGGTTACCTTACTTAATGTTTCTTATGACCCTACCCGTGAGCTGTATAAAGAGTTTAACGAGTCATTCGCCAAGTACTGGAAAGAAAAAAACGGCCAGGAGGTTACGATTAAACAATCCCATGGCGGTTCCGGCAAACAGGCCCGGTCGGTGCTTGATGGCCTGGAAGCCGATGTGATCACTTTGGCTTTGGCTGACGATGTCTATCCGCTGCAAAAGGCCGGCCTGATAGCGGCCGACTGGGAGAAAAGACTGGCGAATAACGCTACTCCTTATACATCAACCATTGTTTTTTTGGTACGCAAGGGAAATCCCAAGAATATTAAAGACTGGGATGATTTGACCCGTGACGATGTGGCGGTGATCACGCCAAATCCCAAAACGAGCGGCGGAGCCCGCTGGAATCATTTGGCCGCCTGGGGTTACGGTCTGAAAAAATTTAATAACGATGAAAATCAGACCAAGGAATTCCTGGCGAAGATTTATAAAAACGTACCGGTGCTGGATACCGGAGCCCGCGGCTCTACCACGACTTTTGTGGAACGCGGCATTGGCGATGTTCTGCTTGCATGGGAAAATGAAGCCTTGCTGGCAACGATTGAGTTAGGCAAGGATAAGTTTGATATTGTCGCCCCTTCGCTGAGCATTTTGGCCGAGCCGCCGGTAGCAGTAGTGGACCAGGTCGTCGACAAAAAAGGCACCAGGGCGGTGGCGACTGCTTATCTTGAGTATTTGTATACTCCGCAGGGACAGGAGCTTGCCGCTAAGTATTTCTACCGGCCGCGCAATGAGGCTGTGGCTAAAAAATATGACAGTCAATTCCCAAAACTTAATTTGTTTACGATCAGCGATTTAGGAGGCTGGGGCGAGGCTGGCAAAAAGCATTTTGCGGATGGCGGTATTTTTGATCAGATCTATACGCCAAAAAAATAACGGGATAGGTAGAATGGTATGCGGAGTTTGCCAACGTTAAAAAAACACAGTATCTTGCCGGGTTTCGGGCTGACCCTGGGATTTACCATGCTGTATCTGGGGTTGGTGGTCTTAATTCCACTGTCCACAATTTTTCTTAAAACCATGGGAATCAGCGGCGCGCAGTTGTGGTCGATAGTAACCGAGCCCCGGCTGGTGGCTTCATATCAATTAAGTCTGGGCGCGTCTCTGGCCGCGGCGTCATTGAATGCTGTTTTTGGCTTACTTGTAGCCTGGGTGCTGGTCCGTTATCAGTTCCCGGGCAAAAAGCTGATTGACGGGCTGGTGGATTTGCCGTTTGCCTTGCCGACGGCTGTTGCCGGCATTACCTTAACCACCTTGTTTGCTCCCAATGGCTGGATTGGGCAGTATTTTGCCCTGGCCGGGATTAAGGTGGCATTTGCCCCTCTGGGCGTAGTGGTAGCGCTGACTTTTATCAGCCTGCCCTTTGTTATCCGGATGGTGCAACCGGTTTTGCAAACGCTGGACAAGGAAGTTGAAGAGGCTGCCGCCTGCCTGGGCGCCAATCGCTGGCAGACATTTGTTAAGATTATTTTTCCGGAGCTTATGCCCGCTTTGCTGACCGGCTTTGCCCTGGCTTTTGCCCGGGCGTTGGGAGAATACGGTTCAGTCGTCTTTATTTCCGGCAATATGCCCATGCAAACGGAGATTACCCCTTTATTAATTATGATCAAACTGGAGCAGTATGATTATGCCGGCGCCAGCGTGGTGGCCGCGGTGATGCTTGTAACCTCATTTGTGCTATTGTTTTTCATTAATATACTGCAATGGTGGAGCAGTAACCGCCATGCTTAATTAGGAGGTGCCTGCGATGGCCGGACCTATTGCCTTGCGGTACGGAACGCCGAAATTGCGCTCGCAGACGACAACCGAACGGCCTGTTGTACGCTGGCTGCTGATTGGCGTTGCCCTGACCTTTTTAGGGTTAATGCTGGTCATACCGCTGATTGCCGTTTTTGTAAAAGCACTGGAAAGCGGAATTGCCGTTTATTTAAAAGCAATTATTGAACCTGATGCATTGGCAGCCATGCAGCTGACTTTGCTGACCGTGGCCGTGGCGGTACCGGTCAATGCTTTGTTTGGACTGGCGGCGGCCTGGTCGATTGCCAAGTTTGAGTTTACCGGCAAAAGCTTTTTAGTCACTTTGATTGATCTGCCTTTTGCCGTATCACCGGTCATTGCCGGCCTGGTATTTGTTTTTCTTTTTGGTAAGCCCGGCATTCTTTGGCCCTGGTTGTCAGAGCAGGGAATTCAAATCATTTTTGCTCCGCCGGGGATTATACTGGCGACGCTTTTTGTCACATTTCCTTTTGTCGCCCGCGAGCTTATTCCGCTCATGCAGTCGCAGGGCACGACAGAGGAAGAGGCGGCTTTGACTTTGGGGGCCAGCGGCTGGAAAACGTTCTGGCATGTTACTTTGCCCAACATTAAGTGGGCGCTGGTCTATGGCGTCATCCTGACCAGCGCCAGAGCAGTAGGCGAGTTTGGCGCAGTCTCCGTGGTGTCAGGCCATATCCGGGGAGCAACCAATACCCTGCCGCTGCATGTGGA
Organism: Dendrosporobacter quercicolus; assembly: GCF_900104455.1. Lineage (NCBI taxonomy): Bacteria > Bacillati > Bacillota > Negativicutes > Selenomonadales > Sporomusaceae > Dendrosporobacter > Dendrosporobacter quercicolus. Next base: position 261,938 of record NZ_FNHB01000004.1, on the reverse strand, counting down.
AATTCTATATAACGAGTATCAATTTGTCGCTGCTTTTGCCGTCGCTTCACTGATGACGCTGATGGCCATTTTTACTTTAATCATTAAAAATTTTGTAGAATGGAAGGTCAGGCAGCAGATGAAGAAGGCGGCGATTCAGCAGGGTCAAACGGAGGTTGCCGATGAGTATTGATATTGTGGGAATTCATAAACAATTCGGGACATATGCGGCGTTACAGGATATCAACTTAACGGTGCCGACCGGGGAACTTGTGGCCTTGTTAGGGCCGTCGGGTTCCGGAAAGACAACTTTGCTGCGGATTATTGCCGGTCTGGAAACGGCTGACCAGGGAAGCATTTTGTTTAACGGCGAAGATACGTCAAGTTATGATGTTCAGCAGCGGCAGGTCGGTTTTGTGTTTCAGCATTACGCTTTGTTCAAACATATGAATGTATTCGAAAACGTGGCTTTCGGGCTGAATGTCCGGCCCCGCAAGCTGCGTCCGGCGGCTAAGGAAATTGAGGAAAAAGTGCATAAGCTGCTCAGTCTGGTCAGACTGGATGGCTTTGCGGCCCGTTATCCTTCCCAGCTTTCCGGGGGACAGCGGCAAAGAGTAGCCCTGGCCAGGGCGCTGGCGGTCGAACCGCAGGTGTTATTGCTGGATGAACCATTTGGCGCACTGGACGCAAAGGTTCGCAAAGAACTTCGGCGCTGGCTGCGGCAGTTGCATGACGAGCTGCATATTACCAGCGTATTTGTTACGCATGACCAGGAGGAAGCGCTGGATGTGGCTGACCGGATTGTCATATTAAATCAGGGACGGATTGAGCAGCTTGGTACCCCGGAAGAAGTCTATGAACAACCGAAAAATGCCTTTGTGTATCATTTTCTGGGCAATGTTAATTTATTCCGGGGCCGCATCCAGCAAGGTCGGGTACAGATCGGCTCAATGGAATTTGAAGCACCGGAATATGCCAATGCCCAGGATACCGGTTCCATTGTCAGCTACGTCCGTCCTTATAATCTGGAAATCGAGCGCAAGAGCGGCGGCCAGGCGTATTTCCGGGCGCGCATTATTCATATCCGGGCGGTAGGCCCTACGGCTTTTCTGGAGCTAAGGCGTGAGGATACCGGAGAGCTCATTGAGGCTGAACTGGTTAAGGAACGCTACCGGGAATTAAATTTAAAAACCGGCGAAACGGTTTTCGTAAAACCTAAAGATCTTAAAATTTTTCTGGAAGACTATTGTATTTAGATTAATAGAAAGCGCGATGCAGTCGGGCTTTCTATTGTTTTTGCCCGGCCGTGCTATGGACTTTTGTTCAGGCATAAGATAAAATGAAGAATATCATTCAGCTAACTCGGGAGTAATGGCGCTAACCAGTTTAGCGTTTTATTTTTAGCCAACTGCTGACATTCATCAGCGGAGTTTAGCGGCGGCTTTCGTTTCCGGTAAGCCGGGCAACCCGGAGTTGCGGCTTTCGTCAGCCTAATGCGCTGCTGAGGCAGGGAGGTTAAAATGTCCAAAATACAGATTTGTATCTTAATTATTTGCAATTTGTTTTGGGCCGGTAATTATGTGTTTGGTAAATTTGTCATCGCCGAAATGACGCCGTTTTGGATTACCTATAGCCGCTGGGCGCTGGCGGTATTGCTCTTGTATCCGATTGCCCGCCTGCTGGAGCCGCCGCTGCGGTGGGAGGCGGTAAAGAAAGACTGGCTGTTATTAAGCGGAATGGGCCTGTCGGGCATTATCGGCTATAATGTTATTTTGTATTCGGCCCTTCAGTATACCACGCCCACCAATGCTGCGTTGGTCAGCGCTGTAAATCCGGGTTTAATTGTTGTTTTTTCCGTCCTTATCAATAAAGAGCGAATTTCCCGGTTGCAACTGGGCGGTTTTGTTATTTCCCTGCTCGGCGCTTTGGTTGTTTTGACCAATGGGAGCTTTGCGCGTATCCTGGAAGCCAGGTATAATTCCGGCGATTTGCTGATGCTGGCCGCCGTGCTGGTATGGACCTTTTATACCTTATTGAGCCGCAAGCTTTCTACCCCGCCGATTACCGCAACCACACTATCAACAGCAATTGCTGTGGCGTTGATGTCGCCGTTCGCTGTTTACCAGGGCTTGGATATTGGCTCCATTGGGCCGGTGGCTGTCGCCGGAATTGCCTACATGGTACTGTTTCCCTCCATTGGCTCGTTTGTTTTTTGGAATATTGCGGTGCGGGCGGTTGGCAGCAGCAAAGCCGGTGTTTTTCTCAACCTGATCCCGGTATTTACGGCCGGCATTAGTGTTATGCTGGGAGAGCGCATTTCAGCCGCTCAACTGCTGGGCGGTTTATTGGTATTTTGCGGCGTTTATTTGACTACCGGCTTATTGGAACGGCCAGTCAGCTGCAATCAGGGAGGATAATGCCGCAGTGTATCATGCGGTAAAAGTGAGGTGATAGAAATGGCGCATACCCTGCGGAGCAATATCGTTCCGGGTAAGCTGGTAAAAGTAGTGCAAAAGCAGCATCAGCGAACCGGCCAGTTAACCGAAGGGATTGTAAAGGATATTCTGACTTCCAGTGCAGTCCATCCACGGGGAATAAAAGTACGTTTGACTACGGGAATTATCGGCCGGGTTCAGCAACTGTAAAGAGTAAAGGGCCTGCCGCAACACGGTTTTAAAGAGTGTAAGGCAGCAGGCCCGGAGCGGGAGAGCATTTAAGTGCTGCGCCGCTGCCGCTTACCCTGCGCTTATGCATAATACCCTCCCGCTCCTCAGTGATACTTAAGGCTTAACAACAACAGGGACAGGTCCCTTGTTTGCTTTTGCAAACAAGGGACCTGTCCCTGTTTGAATACGGCTTTCAGCTATTGACCAATTGCCGTCTTGGGGTTTCTGACAAGCGTTCTACTGCGACAGGTCTTTTGTTTTAGCTGTTGCCGTTAACAACATTCACCGGATTTCCGGCGACAAAAGCCTGGATATTATCGGCCATCAGGTTGATGAGCCGTTGCCTGGATTCATAGCGCCGCCAGCCAATATGCGGGGTTATAATGACATTGTTCATGCCGAACAGGGGATTATCCAGCTCCGGCGGTTCGGGATCCTGTACGTCCAGGCCCGCTCCGGCAATGATTTTATTGCGCAAAGCCGCAATCAGATCGGCTTCATTGATTAAAGCTCCGCGGGAGGTATTGATGATATAGGCGGAAGCTTTCATCAGCTCCAGCCGTTCTTTGTTGATGATATGCCTGGTCGCGTCATTCAGCGGGCAGTGCAGGGAAACAAAGTCGCTTTGCTCCAGCAGCCGCTCAAGCGTGGTAAACCTGGCATTTATTTCAGTCCAGTCTTTGGGGCGCGGATTGTAGGCGAGGATATTCATGCCGAGAGCCAGGGCAATGCTGGCGGTTTGCCGGCCGATTGCACCGGCGCCGACAATGCCAAGCGTTTTACCGCGCAGCTCAAAATGGGGCACCTGCAGGTATTTCGTAAAATTAGCAAAATTTTTGCGTTCCAGCATGGATTGCTGCTGGGGCAGTGAAGCGCTCAGATTCAAGATAAAGGTAATTGCCAGTTGGGCCACTGCTTCGGTGCTGTAACTGGGAATATTGCAAACAGCAATATTTTTCTCGCGGGCGGCAACAATATCAATGTTGTTATAGCCTGTGCCGGCCTCGCAAATCAACCGGACGGACGACGGAAATTGCGAGATGACGTCACGGCCGACAGGCAACTCTTTCGTAATGATAATATTTTGCCCCTGGACCCTGCCGACAATTTCTTCATTGCTGCTGGCGTCATAGCAGGTCAAGGCGGTCAGCCGGCTGAGCGGGGAAAAATCAAGCTTATGGTCAAAGTCCAGTTTGGCTGCATTGAGGAATACCGTTTTCATCAAAAAACCTCCTGATACCGTGAGTCGCTTAAATTTTGCGATTAGAATGCGAGGATATGACGTTTCGGCCAACGAAGCAGGGCGGAAAAAGACCGCATGCTAAGCCCAATGTTTAGGTGACGCACGATATGATGTTGGAATATTCTTAAATATAAGTATATGGCGGACGTTGACGCCTGTCAATCGGTGCAGAGATGTCTTGAATGCGACAAGCCGGTTATTTCCGGAAAAGAGGCGGGCCCGGCTGCGTTTACAGTAAAGAGGGACGCTACAATGACACGGCATTTTTAGCGTCCCTCTCTCTCAACTGGAATTTAGCTCGTTATTGAGCGAACGGCGACAATTTTCCAACTGCGATAATTATCACGTTCCAGATTCATGATATACTGTTTGCCGGTGGTGCTCTTTTTAATCAGAACAGAAGCGCTGCTGCCGGTTTGGGAAACCAGGCTGAAGGAGTCCTTATTCCGGTCTAAGCCGTACTGGGAAGCGTTGGTTTTCGCAAACTCCACCGGACTGACCGTGGTAGAGCCGGTTCGGTAATTGCCGCTGTAACGCCAGGTGTTATCATTGTCGCGGTAATAATAGCCGCCGTTATAATAGCCTCTGCTGCGACCGTCATAGCGGGTGTCGTAGTGTGCGCCATTGCGATAATTATCGCTGCTATAATAGATGCGGCCATTCCCGTCAACCCAGCCGCGGTTTTCACTCGAGCTGGGCCAGCTGGTTCTGTGTTGGTGCCAGCCTCCGCTCCGATTGGTTGATTTATTGCTTTTTGTATCTTTACTGCTTTTTGTCGCAACTTTTTTAACCGATTGCTGGTCATTATGGTAAGTCATGCCGGTCGTGTTGTCGGCGGCGCTGACAACTGCAGGCAAGCCGGCGCCGGCCATAATTGCCGCTCCGGCTACTGCGGCGGCATACCGTTTGTATTTGCGGCGGATCAGCTTACTGGTGGCAGATTTTTTGTCCACGAAAAATCCCTCCCCATTTTTTTATAACCTGGCTATAATGATAGTTTTTCATTATTACAGGACGTTGATTCGTGGTAATTTTAACTGACTTATTCATGAACAAAATACATGATTAATTCACTGTTGCTGGTATATACTAAAATTACTAAGTTTAAACTGGAGTTTTAATTCAAATTTTGCGAAAAAATAAGTTTTTTATAAAAAAAGATTGACAAATAATTGAATCGATAATATTATTTAATTAATAATAATTATGATTAACATTGAAGGAGTGGTTAGCATGTTCGTTAAGGTTGGTCAGCAAGCGCCGGATTTTTCGATGGTAACGACAAAAAACCTGGACACTCTGGATGAAGTTGCGAAACTTGAAGATTACCGGGGTAAATGGCTAATATTGTTTTTTTACCCACTTGATTTTACTTTTGTCTGCCCAACTGAAATCCGTGGCTTCAACGCCAAGCTGGCCGAATTTAAACAGCATGGCGCTGAAATACTGGGCGTCAGTGTGGACAGTGTGCATTCACATAAGGCCTGGATTCATACTTCGCGTGATGCCGGCGGTTTAGGCGGGCTTGACTATCCGCTGGCCTCAGATATTACAAAAAAAGCAGCCAGGGATTACGGTGTGCTGATTGAAGAAGAGGGAATTGCGCTGCGGGGTTTATTTATCATTGACCCCGAAGGAATACTTCGTTATCAGGTAGTGGCCGATTTGAATGTGGGCCGCAGCGTGGATGAAACTTTACGGGTATTGCAGGCATTACAAACCGGCGGTCGTTGCCCGATTGACTGGCAGCCGGGGGAAAGAACGATTTAGTACATAGCCGCACTGTTGGAAATACTGCAGATGATGAGTGTGACGGCAGAACGGGAATTTTTAATTGTTTCCGTGCTGCTGTCACCGTTCATGGGCGGCGGATAATGCCGGTCCGCGCAGGGAATCTGTTTGATTTGTATATGTTAGTCCGGTCACCACTCATAAAATTTAAACAGGAGGGATTTACCGATGTCAGAGCAGGATAGCAAAAAGAAAAAAATCGTAGACTGTAGTAGTGCAGGCAAAGGTTTTGCGCGGACGGACGACAGTGATATAGCGCCGGAGAATTGTCCGTTGCCGCCCGGCCAGGCCAAAGGATTTGCCAGAACCGAGGATAGCGACGAACCCGCAGCCTGCGGTAAAGGCCGGGATTGCAGCAGCGCCGGCAAGGGCTTTGCGCGGAGCGAAGACTGTGAGGTAGCGCCTGAGGATTGTGCATTGCCGGACGGTCCCGGTAAAGGTTTTGTTAAAAGCTACAACCCTAAGAAAAATTAATTATATTCGTAAACTTCAGGCATGGTTAACAACCGTCGCCTGAAGTTTTTTATTTGTCAGGGAGTTGCCGTTTATTTTGCTGAACATACAATATCATTACCATGGTATTGAAGGAGGCGGCGCCTGATGCCAGTTGAAATTACAGCGTTACACTGGACGTTTAGCCTGTTCATTGTACTCATTATGGCTGCAATGCTGCTAAGGCGGGATAGCAGCCTGCTATGTATAACCGGCGTATTTATCCTCGGTTGTTTTGCCACAGCCAGTCTCAGCCAGGCTGTGATTGGCGTCTTTAACAGTTTTGTTTATGCTGTGAGTGAACTTGCAGGCACAATTCTGGTCATCTCCATCATTGTCGCAATGGGTAAAGTGCTGTCAGGAACGGGCATTAATGAATGTATGGCAGCGCCCTTCGCCCGGATTATCCGCTCGCCGGGAATGGCTTACTGGCTAACCGGCGGATTTATGATGGGCGTTTCCTGGTTTTTCTGGCCGTCGCCGGCAGTAGCCTTAATGGGAGCTGTGCTGCTGCCGGTTGGACGTCGGGTTGGTCTGCCGGCGATTGGCATGGCGATGGCGATGAATTTATTCGGTCATGGGATTGCCTTGTCCGGTGACTGGGTCATTCAGGCTGCACCAAAGCTGACGGCGGATGCAGCCGGAATTCCGGTGCAGGACGTGGTCAGCGCCAGCTTGCCGCTGGTTTTGGTTATGGGTCTGGTAACGGTGAGTGTTGCTTACCTTATGCTGCGCCGGGATATGGCTAATGGCAGCCTGGTTGTAGAAGCGGCGGAAAAAAACACTGCCGGGGTACGGTTAAGCCAAATGGATTTTGCGCTGGGGGACAGGCTGAAAAAGCTGCTGGCCGCTGTGATTCCATTGCTGTTTGCCATTGATGTGGCTGTTATGTATAAGCTTAATTTACGGGGCAGTGATGCAACCGCGCTTATTGGCGGTACGGCTATTTTTATTCTGGTATTGATCGCGCTGTTGAGTCATCGCGGTCGGGTATTGGAGCAGACAACCACTTATTTGGTAGAAGGCTTCACCTTCGGTATGACTGTTTTTGGCCCGATTATTCCGATTGCCGCTTTTTTTTATTTGGGGGATGACGGTTTTTTGGCTATTTTTGGCCCGGCTTTGCCGGCAGGGTCTAACGGTTTGGTCAATGACCTGGGTATGCTGCTGGCTCAGTCTGTGCCGATCAACGCAGCGGTTGGCGCTTTTACCATTACGATCGTCGGCATGATTACCGGACTGGATGGGTCGGGCTTTTCCGGTATTTCACTGGTCGGTTCCCTTGCCAAACTGTTTTCGGTTTCTACCGGTTCAGGGATAGCAACAATGACTGCGCTGGGACAGATTGCCGCAATATTTACCGGCGGCGGGACCCTGATTCCCTGGAGTGTAATCGCTGTTGCGGCAATTTGTAATGTCAGCCCATTCGAATTGGCGCGCCGCAATTTGTTGCCGGTGCTGTCCGGTCTCCTCGCGATGGCTGTTGCGGGGGCGCTGCTAATCTAAGCTATGAGCATCTTCCTCAGCCTTAATTCCGCAATATTTGGGGCTTAAGGCTGCCGGTTTTGCCCGGTGTGTGGTATAATCATTTACACTTGGCTGTTACTGTCAGGCCTATCTTACTGAGGGAGCGTTCCAATGAAATGCAAAGCAAATCTGTTGTTACTGACAACCGCAGCTATCTGGGGGCTGGCTTTTGTCGCCCAGCGGGCGGGGATGGAGTTTATCGGTCCTTTTACTTTTAACGGCATCCGGTTTGCCCTGGGGGGACTGTCCCTGATTCCCCTTATGGTCTATTATCGGGGCAGGGCGGACGGCCAGGGGACGGTTCTGGCAAACTCCTGGCGCGCCGGTATCGCTGCCGGCGCTATTTTATTTATCGCGGCATCATTGCAGCAAATTGGCTTAATTTATACAACTGCCGGCAAAGCTGCTTTTATCACCTGCTTGTATATTGTGCTCGTTCCGCTGGCCAGCGTGTTTTTAAGGCAGCGAATTGCCTGCAGTACCTGGCTTGGTTCGGTACTGGCCGTTGCGGGCCTGTATTTATTGTGTGTCAAAGAAAGCTTTGTTGTAGCTTATGGCGATTGGCTTGAGGCGGCAGGCGCCGCCTTTTGGACAGCCCATATTCTGCTGATTGACCGGTTTGTCCGGCGAACCAGCTTCTTGCAGCTGGCGTTTACGCAGGTCATGACCTGCGCGGCGCTTAGTATGCTTGTCGCCGCGGTTATAGAAACAATAACGCCTGCAGGAATTTTACAGGCTGGCGTTCAGCTGCTGTACGGCGGCGTTTGTTCAGTTGGCATTGCTTATACCTTACAGATCATCGGGCAGAAAAATGCCCCTCCGGCCCATGCTGCGATTATTTTGAGCATGGAAACGGTTTTCGCTGTGCTGGGCGGCTGGTTCATTTTGGGCGAACAACTGGCTTCACGGGAGCTTGCCGGTTGTGTTTTTATGCTGGCAGGTATGCTTTTGGCGCAGGTGAGCAGTCTGCCGTCACAAAATAAGGGCGGCGTTGAGGCTGGCTCCTAGCACCTTATCAGCTTTAGTCCAGTGATGCTGACAGTAAAAAATAACCTGCCGTATCGGCAGGATTAGGTTTGCAGTTCTACGAGTGCGGTATTCATTGCTTTGGTCAGATCGCACGGCAGCGGTGCAGTTACGGTTACTGTATGGTTGGCTGCTAAATGCCGGAAGCTTACAGTGGCGGCGTGCAGGGCCTGACGGGGAATGAGCGGCGTGCGCTGGCCATACATGCCGTCGCCAAGCAGCCGGCAGCCGGCGTGAGCCAAATGCACTCTGATTTGATGAGTCCGGCCGGTATCAAGGGTCAGTTCAAGCAAGGCAATACCGCCGGCCGAGGTCCCGCGCGTCCGGTAATGCGTGACTGCCGGCGCTCCGTCGGGCGTTACCACGCGCCGGTTAGGCAAGACGGGGTGCCGGCCAATCGGCGCGTCAATGACGCCGGCCGGTGGATTTGGCGGTTCCTGGACCAAGGCCCAATAAGCGCGTTTCAGGCTCCGTGATTTCAGTTGCTGTTCCAGGAGAGACTGGCTGCGGGCGTCTTTGGCAAAGATTACACAACCGGAGGTGTCCCGGTCCAGGCGGTGAACGGCTCTTACCGTTGTTATTAAGCCGCGCTGCTGCAAATGGTAAGCCAGAAAATTTGCCAGCGTGCCGCCGGTTGTCCGGCCGGCGGGATGAACCAGTTGTTTTGGCGGTTTGTTCAAAACCAGCAAAAAATCATCCTCATAGAGAATTTCAACAGGCCCTGGTTCAGGCTGGACTCCGTAACCGCTGTCGGCAAGCGTCATGACCTGTAGACGGTCATTTGACTCGAGTTTTTTTTGCAGAAAAACCCGTTTACCGTTAAGTCGGATACCATTTTGCCTGGTTAGTTTTTGCAATTGGCGGCCGGAAAGGAGCAAAACCTGTTTTAAATAGCTTTCAACAGTAAGGCTTTCGTGTTCCGGCGTTATTTTATAGGCGGTGAATACTTTCATTGCAGTTCTCCCTAACAATAGATTAATGGCAGGAATTGGCGCGGCGACAGAGAAAGTGCTTTACGGGATATAGCTAAAAAGCGCTATTTGGGGAAAATCAAATAGCGCCTTCGATAGGTTTATGATTAGACAGAATCGTGTTTAAAATTCACGGCGATCCGGTTTGCCGTCTTTTTTCTGTTTCAATTTGTTCCAGAGCAGACGGCCGCCGATAACAACAGCCGCGACGATCATTACATTAAACAGCAGGCCCAATAGTGAGGCCAGCATTGCCGAATCACCGAACAGGCTGCCGAACAGGCCGCCTAACAACATCCCGCCGCCCAGCAGACCCAAATTACGCATCATACCGCCAGCGGCAGAGGGCTGCTGCTGTTGCTGCGCAGCGGGCGTCGCCGGTTTAGCGGCAGGCGCTTTATCGCCATAGCTGCCGGCAGGCGCTGAAGGTTTGTACTGGGATGCGGGCGCTTGCTGGGCAGGCGCCGAACGCGGGGCCGACATCCGTGGTTTGAAACTTCCTTTGGCCGCAAAACCAATGGAACTACAGGCAAAAATAATCATTAAAGTACAAATAAACAGTTTTTTCAAATGCTATTCCTCCACATGCTTTTGTATATCTTCCGGGAACGTATAGATTTCAGCTAAATTTGGCAGTTCACCGGATAAGTACCTGTCAATGTCATGGACATCGATGTAAAAGGTGCAATTGACCTCCATAAAGCCCTGCTCCCGGCCTTGACTCAAGTTTCGGACGGTCATAAGACGCTCCCGCAGCTTAAGACAGTCCTCTTGTGAAGCAACGACGCCAAGTGTTGCCAAAGGAACTCCGTAGTCGCGCAAAATATCATGTAAGCTTAGCCTTTCCGACATGTTCATCCTCCCGCTTGATGTTATTTGAAGAATGGTCCCCTTGCCGCTCGGAATCAATCATGCCGGGCTGAAAATAAATAGACCAAGCCTATATGAGGTGTCATATAAGCAAGGTCTTACCGGCAACAAACGCCAGCATAGCCGGGCATTTGTCTGCGCCGTACTGACACACGGTGAGGCTGCTTCCCTTGCGAACATAGAATCAGTTTGAGTATAGCTGAAATGCAGCCGCTCTGTCAAGTAATGCCGGTTTAGTATCGGAATTGACGTTCCTGACCTTGTTTCAACCGGGCTTATTGCATAACTGTGGAGTAAAGAGCAACAATAAGAACGGCCGGACGTATTCTATACGAAGCCGAATCCGGCAAACGGCAGCGAAAGCAGGAATGCGCCGCCAAGGAAGTGAATATTTTTCATAAGAACGTTGCAAACGAACTAAAGGGGGACTTTAAGAATTATGGAGCGGAAGTTACTGGAAAAATATGCCCGGCTTATTGTCAAGACAGGCGTTAATATTCAAAAAAATCAAATTCTGGTGATCAATTCACCGATTGAGTGTGCTGGTTTTACCCGGCTGATCGCTCTGGCTGCTTATGAAGAAGGCGCCCGGGATGTTATTTTAAACTGGAAAGATGAGCTGTTTAGCAAAATACGCTTCCTTCATGCGCCGGAAGAAGTGTTTGCAGAATTTCCTGAATGGCAAAAGCAGTTTTATTTAACCTATTTGCGGCAAGGTGCGGCTTTTTTGAGTATTTCGGCGTCCGATCCCGAATTGTTAAAGGAAGTTCAGCCGGCCAGGGTGGCGACAGCGCAAAAAACCGGCAGTATTGCCCTGCGGGAATACCGTGAGGCCCTGATGAGCAATAAAAATGCCTGGTGCGTTGTATCTATCCCGACCATTGCCTGGGCCCGGAAAGTCTTTCCCGCGCTGGCGCCGGAACAGGCGGTGGCAAAACTGTGGGAAGCCATTCTGGCCGTAGTCAGAGTCTCGCAGGAGGATCCGGTGGCTGCCTGGGAAAAGCATAAGGAGGATTTAAAACACAGGATGGAATGGCTTAACGCTCAGCAGTTCCAGTCGCTGCATTATCAAAATTCACTGGGTACGGATCTAACCATTGAACTGCCAAAGCGCCATCTATGGCTGGGCGGGGCTGAGACTACACCGTCCGGTCTGGAATTTGTCGCCAATATGCCAACGGAAGAGGTATTCACCCTGCCGGATAAAACCGGAGTCAACGGTACCGTGGTAAGCTCCAAACCGCTCAATTATAACGGCAATTTAATTGAGGAATTTACGCTTAAGTTTAAAAATGGAAAAGTGGTAGAATATACCGCTGCCCAAGGACAGGAAATCCTGACAAAACTCATTGAAACAGATGAAGGTTCTCATTATCTTGGCGAGGTGGCTTTGGTTCCTTACCATTCACCGATTTCCCGCTTAAACCTGCTGTTTTATAATACCCTGTTTGATGAAAATGCCTCCTGCCATCTGGCGATCGGCAAGGCCTATCCTGTCTGTATCAAGAACGGGGAAAACATGAGCCCTGAAGAACTGGCGCAGGCCGGAGTCAATGATTCGCTGGTTCATGAAGATTTTATGATCGGTACGGCTGACCTGGAAATCACCGGCGTAACCGCAGCCGGTGAGAAAATTGCAATATTTAAAGAAGGGAACTTTGCCTTTTAAGAAAACAAGACGCGGGGAATAACCGCAAAGTACGCGAAGTACTCGAATAAGTATCGCGCCTTGTTTTTTTGCGTTCCCTTCGCGTCCTTTGCGGTTAAGCGTTACCGGTTTGCCGCCGGCTTAACATGGCTGTGACGGTTTAACGAGATGATCGCGGCAATGGCCGCAAAGCAGGCTCCGGCTAAGAGAGCGGCGTGATAGCCGGATAAGAAGGCGGCGGCCAGCTGATCCGGCGTAGGCGCCGGCAGGTTTTCCAGCAGATTCAGGCGGCGGCCTTCAAAAATAGAAACAGCGGCGGCAATGCCGCTTACCATACCGATATTTCTGACCAGGGCGTTAAGGCCGGCGGCTATGCCCAGTTGATTAGGGGCGACCGAACTTAACACACTATTATTGTTTGGCGACTGAAATAAGCCGTTGCCAATGCCGAGAATAGCCTGGCACAGGGCAATTTGCCAAAGCGGCGTGGCGGCGTCGATGGCCGACAGGTACAGCAAGGCGCTGATGGTTAAAGTCAGGCCGCTGACGGTTAACCGCTTAAAGCTGACTTTTTCCGATAAATAGCCGCTAAGCGGAGCGACAACAGCGAGCAGCAACGGAAATGGGGTGATGAGCAAGCCGGTTTGCGTTGGCGTTAAGTTCAAAATGTCGGTTAAGTAGAAGGGCAGCAGCAAATTGTTGCAGAACATTGCCATGAATGAGAATAATCCGGCTAAATTACCGGCCAGAAAAGGCCGGTGACGAAACAGGGATAAATCGATCATCGGCTGGCTTATTCGCTGCTCATAGCCAATAAACCAGCCTAAGGATACAATGCTGATTGCTGCGGCAATCATACTGGTTTGGGAACGCCAGCCCCAGGTATGACCTTCACTTAACAGCAGCAGCAGACTAAGCATGCCAACCGCGAATAAAAAAGCGCCGAAGAAGTCAAACTTTTCTTCACGGCGGCTGTCATCATCTTTCAGAACAAACTGCCCAAGGATAAAAGCAATAATGCCAATCGGCAGATTGATAAAGAATATGGCTGACCAGCCAAGACTGCCAACCAGCAGCCCGCCCAGACTGGGGCCGGCCATTGAGCCCAATGCCACCACCGTGCCTACCATGCCCAACGCCCGGCCCCGGTTCCGGCCGGGAAAAGCGCCGGCTACAAGAGCCTGGCTGTTGGCCATGATCATAGCCGCGCCGACGGCCTGAAGGACCCGCGCCGCAATTAACAGTTGAATGCTAAAGGCAAGCCCGCATAAGGCCGAACCCAGCGTAAATATCAGAAAGCCGGCGGTGAAAACCCTGCGGCGGCCCAGCATATCGCCAGCCCGGCCAAATAGCGGCAGGAGACTGGATATGGTCAATAAATACGCGCTTACCACCCATTGGACAGTGGTCAGCTGTGCGCCCAGGCTGGCTGCAACAACCGGCAAAGCGACATTGACAATGCTGGAATCGAGTGTTGCCATAAAGGTGCCGGTAACGGCAACGCCAAAAACCAGCCAGCGATAATAACTTAGTGATTGCAGGTGTTGCCTCATTGCTTACATACCTCCACAAAATAGACAGTAATGGTTAATTTGTTTGGTACAGACTTTTCTTCATGACTTCAATGAACGGTGAGGGGCGCCCGTTCCAGCAAATCATCAGGCGGTGCAAAGCTCTGGTGCAGACGGTATAGAGAAGCTTGCGCTCCTGTTCATGACAGTAATTGTCTGAATTGGCGTTGTAAACCAATACACCGTCAAATTCCAGGCCTTTGGCCAGAAAGGCCGGAATAATGACAATTCCCCGCTTGAACTCGGCGTCTTCATCAACGATCAGGCTTATTGACCGGTGGGAAGGCAAAGTCTGGTGGAGCGCCGACGCTTGCCGGATGGTTTTGCAGATAACGGCAATTGACCGGCAGCCTGCCGCCTGCATTGACTGAAGTGCTTCCAGCACCTTCGCCGGATCAAGCCGGTCAAATTTTACGACCTGCGGCAGCGGACCCCGGCGGTTAAGGTATGCAACCGGCGTAGCCGCCGGCAGCAAGGCATTGCAAAAAGCCTGAATCTCCTGAGTGGAGCGGTAGCTGCGGCTCAATGTGATCATTCGTGGATTGGCGAAAGCGGCAAGCTGGCTAAGCTGTTCGAATTTTATTCCCTGAATATAGGGATGGACCAATTGCGCCGGATCGCCCAGAATTGTCCAGGAGCAGTCAGGAAACAGTTTGCCAAGTATTTTATATTGAAGTACGGTATAGTCCTGGGCTTCGTCAACAACTAAATATTTAATGGTATTCTTGGCCGGAAATCCGGCCAGTATTCCCTGAAAATATAAAAAAGCCGGGGAGTCTTCATAAGGCATTTTACCCTGGTTAAGCCAGGCGCGGGTTTGCCGGCAGATCGCCGGCCATTCGGGGGGAACACTGGTACCAGCGGATAAACGTTTAAATAAAGTCGAATGGGTAAACAAGCGGCGATAGAGGGTTAGCGGCTGCAGCTGGGTCAATTTGTCAATCTGGCTGATTAAGCCGCCAAGCTCCTGACGGGCTGCCACCCGGGCCAGGGCCTTGATGGTTTGCTCATTGATTTCCTCGCCTGCCGCTACGATTTCAGCTTCTTTTTGCCGGCGTAATTCGTGCGTTAGCGGTCTGATCCGCAAATGAATCAGTTCCCGGATTTTCGTCAGCCGGCGCAGCGGCGGCAAAAAGGAAAAATGGGTAAGATAGTAGTCAAGCCATTCAGCCTTGCTGAAGATCATCCGGCTGCCGAAGGTGATGTCAGGGTAGTCAAGCACCAACTGGTTTTCATAGTAGGATAGGTATTGATCGATGATTCCGGCAAATTCCGGCGATGTTTTATAATGAATGGCCACCAGCCTGGCGGCAAACTCTTTGCCGCTGCGCCCGGTAAGCACATATTCCAGCTGTGCGGCCCGTGATTCAATTTCTATTGGCAGCAAGTCTTTAAAGGATGCGATATAATCCTGAAAGGTTGTTTGCCGGACATTTTCTTCACCCATTTCGGGCAGCACATTGGAAATATAATCGCTAAATATGTGGTTTGGCGAAAATATCAAAATGTTTTGGGCGTTGATGGTCTTGCGGTCCCGGTATAATAAATAGGCGATACGGTGCAGGGCAATGGAGGTTTTTCCGCTGCCGGCCGGTCCCTGTACTAAGAGCAGCTGGTTTTCGTCGTTGCGAATGACCTGGTTTTGTTCGCGCTGAATGCTGGTAACAATTGTATGCATTTTGGCGTCAACGCTTTTGCTGAGAATCTCCTGCAGGATATCATCATCAATTTTAAGATCGGAGTCAAACATATACTTCATTTGTCCCTGGATAATTTTATATTGCCGTTTTAACGTAATAATACCGTTCACTTTGCCCATTGGCGCCTGATAGCAGGCCGCACCCCGTTCGAAATCGTAAAACATTCCTGATACCGGCGCTCGCCAGTCATACACAAGAATTTCACCGGTCTTACGGTCAGTCAGCGTAAGCAGCCCCACATAAATTGGTTCAGGCCGGGTTTCCTGCGAAGTTTCTTCAATAAAGTCAAATCTGCCGAAATAAGGTGAGGACAAAGCCTGTTTAAGCTGCACCTGCCCCTGATGTATGACTGCCGTAATGCTGCGCTGGCGTTCGACTGCCTCAATCATCTGGGCTTCGTCCCACAGATTGCCGCCATAACTTTGCCAGTAATCAGTTAAATTGTTTTGTAATTCGACTTGAGCCTCGGTACACTTGCCGGAGGCCGCGGTAAGCTGTTTGTGGATTTCGGCAAGTGTTCTATTGAGTCTGAGCAGCTCGTCTTCCCGTTCGCTGTCTGTCATGTCAGTCTCCCTTATGGTTGATTGTCCTTCTATTTGCTTGTAGCGGCGCGTTAGCGATAACATCCGGCCTGCCGCCGGTTTTAGCGCTGACGCGGCCCTGTTTTTTTCGATAGGTATACTTATTATATATGAAAATGGCAACTATAGTTGTATTTTTCTTAGTCCAAATTTATTATTACACTCCGGCAGTCCGTTTATCCTGCGCAAAAATCTGCCGGCGGCAGGGATAAAGGAGGCGGCAACCAAGTTTTTTACAATAATAAAAGCCGCCGAAAACAGCAATTGTGTTTGCGCGGCAGTGATTGACAAAGCCGCTCTTCCCCTCCGGCTTTGCTTAAAGCGAGAGGAGCTAAGAGCGGCTAAGTCCCTGAATAGGTTCGAACTATGTTAAAATTATACTATAAAAGGTTACGGAGGGTAACCCAAAGAATTGTTTAATTATAGCATTAACTTGCGAATTACCTAAGTTTGCTTTGGCCATTGACAGCCGGAGTGAATGATGATACACTTCAAATTAATTGAACATAAAAAGCTGATTGGAAAGACCAAAGGCTGAGACGATTTCCGTAAGGAGGAAAGTCTGGGCCTTTTTTTGTTTGCTCAAAAAGCCGGCGCAGACTGTTTATCTGTTCTAATTTGTGAGAAAGGATCGTGTGAGCGGTTATGAAACTTGCAGCACAAATTCTACAAACCGATATATTGATCATCGGGGGGGGAACGGCGGGGTGCTACGCGGCCTTGACCATAGCTGAACAGTCTGATGTCCGGGTGTTGATAGCCGAAAAAGCCAATATTAAACGAAGCGGCTGTCTGGCGGCCGGGGTAAATGCCTTAAATGCCTATATTGTGCCGGGACAGTCGCCGGAAAGTTATCTGGAATATGTCAAAAATGATGCCTCAGGCGTCATCAGGGAGGATCTTGTCTATTCTCTGGCAGTCAGGCTCAACCAGGTCACTGCTAAGCTTGAGCAGCTCGGCCTGGTTATTCAAAAAGATGAAAACGGACGCTATGTCGCCAGAGGCAATAGAAACATTAAAATAAACGGTGAAAACATTAAACCCATTTTGGCTGATGCAGTGAACGCAAAATCTGGCATAACTGTGCTGAACAGGGTCAATATCACCGACTATATCGTAAAGGACGGCAAAATCATTGGCGCCTATGGCTTTTCAATGGATTCGGCGCTGTTTTATATCATTTCAGCCAAAGCGGTAATTTGCGCTACCGGTGGAGCGGCAGGGCTGTATCGTCCTAATAATCCCGGCTTCTCCCGCCATAAAATGTGGTATAGCCCGTTTAATACCGGCGCGGGTTACGCGATGGGAATACGGGCCGGCGCGGAAATGACCACTTTCGAAATGCGTTTTATCGCTTTACGCTGTAAGGACACCATTGCGCCGACCGGGACAATTGCGCAAGGTGTGGGCGCTCAGCAAATCAACAGCTTAGGCGAAGAATACGAAAAAAGCTATGGCCGCCCCACAACCAGCAACCGCTTGTATTCAACGGTGATGGAAAGTAGAACGGGCCGGGGTCCGTGCTATTTGAATACGGTCGGGATAAGTAAAGCGCAGGAGAATGAATTGTTTAAAGCGTATCTTAATATGGCTCCGGCGCAGACGCTGCGCTGGTTTGAGGCGAAGAGCGGCCCGGCTGGGACGGCGGTGGAAATTGAAGGTACCGAGCCATATATTGTTGGCGGCCATACCGCCAGCGGGTATTGGGTGGATGTTCACCGGGCCTCGACCCTTCCGGGCCTGTTCGCAGCCGGCGATGTGGCTGGGGGAAGTCCGCAAAAATATGTGACAGGCTGTTTTGCTGAAGGCGAAATTGCGGCCGCATCCGCTCTGAACTATAGCGCCGGCCGGCTCAATGAGTTCCCTGGACAACAGGAGCTTGAAGTCAGGCTGGCCCGAATGAATGCTTATTTTACAAATCAGGAAGGTTTGTACTGTATTGATGAGCTGGAAGAAGCGATGCAGAAAATTATGGATGATTATGCCGGCGGTATTTCGTCGGGTTATCGCTATAATCTGGCCAAGCTTAAGATTGCCAGGGAGCGGACCGGAGAACTTCTCCTGCTTGCCAGCGCTCTTAAGGCTCATGATTTGCATGAGTTAATGCGCATTTGCGAAGTGGTTGACAGGCTGTATGTGTGCCGGGTATTGATTGAGCATCTGGCAGCCAGGCAAGAGACCAGGTGGCGCTCTTTTCAGGAAAATGACGATTATCCTGGCAGGAATGATGATGAATGGCTTAAATATGTAAACTCACGTTTCGTTGACGGGCAAGTTACGATAATTCTGCGAGATTTGATAAAGAAGGATGAGAGTTATGAGCATAAGGATTGATGATGAACAGTGTACCGGCTGCGGCAAATGCCGTGAGGTATGCCCTGGCAGCCTCTTAGCGGCGACTGAAGCCGGAAAAACGGCGATGCGTTATCCCAGAGACTGCTGGGGTTGCACGTCCTGTGTCAAGGAATGCCGGTTTATGGCAATTAAATACTATTTGGGGGCCGATATTGGCGGGCAGGGTGGTTTTCTCTATACCAGACAGGACGGACGGCTGCTAAACTGGGTTATTGTTGACGCTGACGGCCGTGAGCAGGTGATCACCATTGACAGAAGTCAGGCCAATGCCTATTAGGGGGGGATTAAGATGGATCATTTAGACCGGCTGGAAGCCCAGAGTATCTTTATCTTGCGGGAAGCTTATAAAAAATTCGGCAAGCTGGGCATGTTGTGGTCGATTGGCAAAGATTCGACCGTGTTATTGTGGCTGGCGAAAAAAGCTTTTTTTGGCCATTGCCCATTTCCGTTCATTCATGTCGATACTACTTACAAAATTCCTGAAATGATTGCCTTCCGCGACCGTATGGCCAGAGAATATCAGCTTGAGCTTATTGTACATACCAACCAGGCGGCCATCGACGAGGGAATGGGACCGGAGAAAGGCCGGCTGGTCTGCTGTAAAGCTCTAAAGACCGATGGCTTGCAGCAGGTGGTTACAAACTATGCGTTTGAAGGCCTGATTTTGGGCATTCGGCGGGATGAAGAAGGATCCAGGTCCAAAGAGCGGGTATTCAGCGAGCGAACCAAAGATTCAGAATGGGATTATACCAACCAGCCGCCGGAATTATGGAATCAGTTCAAAACCGATTTTCCAAAGGGCAATCATATCCGCGTTCATCCGATTTTGCACTGGAATGAGATTGATATCTGGGCTTACATCGACAGGGAAAACATTCCGCTGGTCGATCTGTATTTCAGCACAAACGGCAAACGTTACCGGAGCCTGGGCTGCGCGCCCTGCACCGGTCAGATCGTTTCGTCAGCCGCAACGGTGGCTGAAATTATTGAGGAATTGAAAAAAACCAAAGTAAGCGAACGGGCCGGGCGGGCTCAGGATCAGGAAGATTCCTATGCTATGCAAAAACTCCGCAAGGATGGCTATATGTAAGGGGAGGAAACGTTGATGGATGCTGCCAGAGAAGTGTTAAATATTGTTGTGGTAGGCCATGTGGATCATGGCAAATCAACAGTCATCGGCCGGTTGTTATATGATACAAAATCCCTGCCGGAGGGGGCGATAGAACGGGTAAAAAGAATCTCCAGGGAGAAAGGAAAGCCGTTTGAATACGCCTATTTGCTGGATGCTTTTGAAGAAGAGCAAAAGCAGGGCATTACAATCGACACCACTCAACTGCAATTTCGTACCGCCAAGCGGGATTATGTCATTATTGACGCACCCGGTCACAAAGAATTCCTGAAAAATATGATTTCGGGAGCGGCCAGCGCCGAAGCGGCCTTATTAATTATTGATGCAAATGAGGGTATTCAGGAGCAGTCCCGGCGGCATGGTTATATTTTATCCCTGCTGGGTATTCAGAAAGCTTATGTGCTGGTTAACAAAATGGATCTTATTGATTATTCGGAAGATAAATTTAACGAAATCAGACATGATATGAATGAGTTTCTCAACAGTCTTAATGTATTTCCGTTAAAATATATCCCGGTATCGGCCTTCTATGGCGAAAATATGGTTGACCGTTCGGCTAAAATGCCCTGGTATAAGGGCGAGGCGTTATTGGCGGCCATTGATTTATTTGAGAAAGAAAAAGGCCTGGAAGGCAAACCGCTGCGTTTTCCCATTCAGGATGTTTACAAATTTGACAGCCGGCGGATTATTGCCGGGCGCATTGAGGCGGGAACCCTTAAGGCGGGCGATACCGTACTGATTACACCCAGCAATAAAACGACCAGGGTAAAAACAATCGAATACTGGGCTGACAGGGATAAAACCGATACTGTTTATGCCGGTATGTCGGTGGGCATTACCGTTGAAGACGAATTTTTTAATCAACGCGGGGAGTTTATTGTTCATCCTGGCGCGGCCCCGCTGGTGGCGGATACCTTCAAAGCGAATCTATTCTGGATGGGTAAGACGGAACTGGTGAAAAACAGAGAGTATAAGCTTAAGCTGGTTACGCAGGAAGTGCAGTGTGAAGTTTATGCGATCAGCAAGGTCATTGACGCCACGACTTTAGCGGCTGTGGAAAATGCAGCCAGGGTAAATACCAACGACGTCGCCGAGGTGATCATCAAAACCAAACGGCCGATCAGTTTCGACGAATTCAGGAATAATCAGATTACCGGCCGGTTCGTTCTGATTGACGGCTACGATGTAAGCGGCGGCGGGATCGTTTCCGGCCCGGTAACCGAAATTCAGACAGTCAGCCGGTTTGTTGATCATCACCGGCAAATGGCGATTCATTGTTTTGACGATTACTATTTCTTGCTGGAGGAAGGCGCTGTTCGCAGATTTAAAGCCCGGCCGCGTACCTTTAAGGCCGGTGATATCATTCCCGGCGCCGGTAAAACTTACGAGTATCCGGCAAGCTTTGATGTGCTTGACCCGAAGGCCAAACTGGCGGCCCAAATTAGAAATTTCAAACTGGAGGCCGTCCTGCCGTTGTCCGAATATTACTATGCCGCAGTGCCGGTGGTGGACACGCAGGGGGCTTTCATAAAAATTGATTCCGCTGACAATTATCAAAAATTTCTGGCTGAACTCCCTGCTTTAACCGGCTCTCAAAGCAGGAGCGCGGCAATAGCCGCTAATAAATGGCTGGATTTTGGCCGGTTTAGAGTCATACGTTACAGCAGCAGCCTGACCGTCGCCGGAGCGGATTATCAAATATAAACGGAAGCCGGCAAACCTGGGAAATGTCGCGAAGCATTGCGGCGTTTCCTTTTTTGCTTTGTGATTGCCGTCCTGCTTCGCAAGACTCCAGGCCACAGGCCACGAATCAGGCTGCTGCCGGCGGCCGCGCTGTCTGTCTGACTTTGCGGCTGCAGTGGGTTGCGTTTCAACAATGAATTTGTATGGTCGGTGTATCCGGGCAAGTCGATAGTTCTTATGGTTAGTATGAGCAGAGAATGGAGCGCGAATCCATAAAAAGATAAGCCGGCAAAGCTGCAGGTTTTGCTTGCCGGTAAATTTGTGATACTATAGTTATATTAATTTCCATGAAGATCTGAGGTTTTTATTATGAGTAAAATGTTAGTTCTGGCTGAAAAGCCGTCAGTAGGCCGCGATTTGGCCAGGGTGCTGAACTGCAGCAAGAATGGCAGCGGGTTTTTTGAAAGCCCCCGGTATATTGTTACCTGGGCGTTGGGTCATCTGGTTACGCTGGCCGACCCGGAGGTTTACAATGAGAAATATAAAGCCTGGCGGCTGGAGGATTTGCCAATGCTGCCGGCGCATTTACAGCTGGTGGTCATCAAACAGACAGCCAAGCAATTCAATACCGTTAAAGGCCTGCTGCTGCGCAGCGATGTTGGCGAGGTCATTATTGCCACCGATGCCGGGCGGGAGGGAGAACTGGTTGCCAGGTGGATTATTGAGAAGGCGCAGGCCAAAAAGCCAGTGAAGCGTTTGTGGATATCTTCTGTTACCGACAAGGCGATCAAAGAGGGTTTTAGCAAGTTAAGGCCGGGCCGGGAGTACGAAAATCTGTATGCATCAGCGGTGGCGCGGGCTGAGGCTGACTGGCTGGTGGGTATCAACGCTACCAGGGCATTAACCTGTAAATATAACGCCCAGCTGTCCTGCGGCCGGGTGCAGACCCCGACTCTGGCAATCATTGCCGGCCGGGAAGCCGAAATCCAAAACTTTGCGCCGCGGTCTTTTTTTGGGATAACGGCGCTGGCTGATCAACTAAAGTTATACTGGCAGGATACGGCTTCGAATGAGTTCAAAAGTTTTTCCCGGGAAAAATGCCAAACGGCAATTGCTGCTCTGACCGGTAAGGCCGCCCAAGTGGTTTCCGTAAATAAAAGCGCCAGGAAAAAATATGCCCCGCAATTGTATGATTTAACCGAGCTGCAGCGGGATGCCAATAAAATCTATGGCTTCTCAGCAAAAGAGACGTTGTCCTATATGCAAAAGCTGTATGAAACACACAAAATTTTAACTTATCCCCGGACTGATTCCCGTTATTTGTCCAGCGATTTGGTTGATACGCTGAAAGACCGCTTAAACGCCTGCAGCATTGGCCCGTACGCCCAATTCGCGTTTAAGCTGATCAAAGCTCCAATTAAGGCTGGAAAACATTTTGTGGATGACAGTAAAGTATCAGACCATCATGCCATTATCCCCACCGAACAGTATGTTAATCTAAGCGCGCTGACGGATAAGGAACGGAAAATTTATGATTTGGTGGTTAAGCGGTTTCTGGCGGTAATGTATCCGCCGTTTGAGTATGAGCAGACGACCGTTGTGGCCAGTATTGGCCCAGAGCGGTTTGTGGCTAAAGGAAAAACAATCATCGCCCGGGGCTGGCGGGAAATTTATCAGGGATTGGACAATGACGGTGAGGAAGCAGACAATGAACTTGCCGATCAACTGCTGCCAAGCCTGGCCCAAGGCGACACGATGAAAATTAACGCGCTCAATTTGACGCAGGGGGCAACAAAGCCGCCCGCTCCGTTTAATGAAGCCACACTGCTTACCGCCATGGAAAGTCCGCAAAAATACATGGCGGATGCCAGCGGCGAGTTGCGTAAAACCATTGACGAAACCGGCGGTTTGGGAACTGTGGCAACCAGAGCCGATATCATTGAAAAATTATTTGCCGGTTTTTTCATTGAAAAAAAGGGCAAAGACATTTGGCTGACTTCCAAAGGCCGGCAATTGCTGGAACTGGTGCCGGCAGAGCTTAAATCACCGGCGCTGACCGC
Source organism: Dendrosporobacter quercicolus (assembly GCF_900104455.1). Taxonomy (NCBI): domain Bacteria; kingdom Bacillati; phylum Bacillota; class Negativicutes; order Selenomonadales; family Sporomusaceae; genus Dendrosporobacter; species Dendrosporobacter quercicolus. Next base: position 238,646 of record NZ_FNHB01000004.1, on the reverse strand, counting down.
TCAATGGGAGCAGCAGCTTAAGCAAATTGCCATGGGTAAACTTGCCAAGGCCAATTTTATTGGCCAGATGAAAAGCTATGCCAAAGAAGTTGTGCATAAAATAAAAAACAGTCAGGAAAAGTTTAGGCATGATAATATGACCCGCAGCAAATGCCCGGATTGCGGCAAATATTTGCTGGAGGTCAATGGCAAAAAAGGCAGGATGCTGGTGTGTCAGGATCGGGAATGCGGTTACCGGAAAGGGCTGGCTAAAGTGACGAATGCCAGATGCCCCGTCTGTCATAAGAAGCTGGAATTGCGCGGTGAAGGCGAAGGCCGTCTGTTTGTCTGCGCCTGCGGCCACCGCGAAAAGCTTACCGCTTTCAATGAACGGAAAAAGCAGGAACAGCCGAATTTGTCCAAACGTGAAGTATCCCAATACCTGCAGCAGCAAAACAAAAGCGATCATCAACCAATCAATACGGCGCTGGCCGAGGCTTTGGCAAAATTAAAGCTAACGGATGACCGCTGAGCGCTTTGGGTTCTTTGTCCGGGTTTTTAGCCCAGATGAGGACGAAGTATGCTGTCCCCAAAAAAAATTAATTTCAGCACTGGCCTGCTTTCCGGTTGATAATTAGAAAAGTCCTCATCTTAAATCTCTTGACATTATTTGTAAAAACAATTATTCTAATGATATTGGTTTTTGTGGAAAGGACTGGAAAGTTGTAGATGGATAAGCTGATTGCCAGAATTGCTGATGTTTTAGAAAAACTAGACAGAGTTCCAGTTGAATTAAGAGTTGAGTCCCCGTTGATCAACGAGCTGGAATTTCTTCTGGAGCAATATAAAGAATATAAAAAAGAACAAAAATCTACTCAGGGGATACGATGAATAATTAACTGTGCTGAAAAGGGGGCTGCCGGGCAGCTCTCTTTTTATTATGCCTGCAAGCAGCAGGTTTGGTTGCCGGATAAGTTATTGTCAATGGTTACAGGATAAAATTAGCGGTTTGTCGAAGGATATTTTGGACAAGTTTAACCAAAGGAGATTGGCTATGAGGACCAAAGTGGTTTTTTTGTTGATTGTTTTATTATTGTGCAATGCCGCAGCCGTCAGCGCCGCAATTAGCGCCGTTGATCTGGCTGTCAATGAAATTCGTCCGGCGGCAAGCAGTTATGCCGATGTAATTGCGAAATTTGGTTATTCTAAGAAACAGATAGTGGATACGAAACATCAACCGCCGGTCACTTATCTGATTTATTCCGGGTTAAGGATTGGCCTGAGCGGGCAAGAGGGGCCGGTCGCTGTGTTGCAGCTTGATACCGGCCAGTACCAGACCAGCCGCGGTGTCAAAATTGGCGCGACTGCATATAAAGTCATTAAAGAGTACGGTCAGCCCGATCAGCAGATAATCAATGGCCACCGTTATTTTATCTACCAGTTGGAGTCGGCGCCGGAGCAGCGGTTGATTTTTGATATGAGTGAAGGCTATGTTACTAAAATTATCATGACCAGCCTGACGGATATTCCGTAAGCTTCAGTGCGCCGCAAGCGCTGAAGCTGCGGTGTGCAATGCTGATGATGGAAGAAATGAGGGAAGTTATGAAAAACAGAGTTTTGCAGTACGCCTGGGTTGCTTTAGGCTGTCTGATTTGCAGCGTGTCGATCAATTTATTTCTGGTGCCGCATCACCTGCTCAGCGGTGGTGTGAGCGGCCTGGCGATTATCTCCTATTTTCTGTTCGGCTTCCCCATTGGGGTGCAGATCCTGCTGATGAATATTCCGCTGGTATACGCTTCTTATAAATTTTTGGGCAAGGATTATACGATTACAGCAATCTTTGGCACCATTATGTTTTCCCTGGCCGTAGACGCTACCCGCTTTCTGACCAGCCTAAGCCCGCTGGATGATCCGATACTGGCCGCTTTAACGGCAGGGATGGTTTCCGGTTTGGGATCAGGAATCATTTTTCGGGTCAACGGCAATGGCGGGGGACTGGATATTGTGGCGGCAATTGTCAAAAAGTATTATTCTTTGAATTTTGGCTTCGTCGGCTTTGCCATTAACTTTTTGATTATGCTGCTGGCGGCCAGTTTATTTGGCTTAAAGCTGGCCGTATTGACGCTGATTGCCATGTTTGTCGCAGCTACTCTTACCGATAAAGTGGTGGAAGGCTTTAACCGGAGGAAGATTGTTCATATTGTTTCTTATAAGACGCAGGATATTGTGGAAGTAATTCTTAAAGAAGTGGGCCGGGGCGTAACCATTTTGCAAGGAGAAGGCGCTTTTACCCGCCAGCAGAAGCAAGTTATATTTGTTGTGGTAAGCTTGACGCAAATATCCAAAATTAAATTTTTAGTGCAGGAGGCCGACCCCCATGCCTTTATGATTGTCAGTGACGCTGCGGAAGTTATGGGACGCGGTTTTACCCTGCCGGGCAGCAGAAGTTTTTAAGCGGCCCAGGGAGTTGATCATATGCCGGAAATTCCTGAAATTGAGACGGTAAGAGCGCATCTTGCCGGTAAGGTTCAGGGGAAAACCATTCTAAATGCAGTCATTAACAGGGCCAAAGCCATCAATGTTGCGCCGGCTGATTTTCTTAAGGCAGTTGAGCGGCAACAGATCATGTCTGTCCGGCGGCGGGCAAAGCAGTTGATTATCGGTCTGGCGAATGATCAGTCTCTGGTCATTCATTTCATGCTGGAAGGCTTTATGCGGCTGTTTTACCGCAATGAGGCCGTAGAAGGGCAGCCATCCGTTATGTTAGAACTGGATACCGGAGCCAAGCTGGCCTGTTACAAACTGAATTTAGGCTATATCCATCTGGTAAATACAACTGATTTTAGTCTTATGCCGGAACTGGAAGGACTGGGCCCCGAGCCGCTGGAGGCTGCGTTTGCACTAACGGATTTTTTAGCTTTAATCCTGCGGCGCAAAGGCATGATCAAGCCGCTTCTGATGGATCAGCGCTTTATTGCCGGTATTGGCAATGTTTATTCAAATGAAATACTGTTTTGCAGTCGCTTATTGCCTACCCGGAAGGCCGCCGGGCTGTCCGGCCAGGAAAAAACGGAGCTTTTTGGCTGCATGAAGGCTTTGCTGCAGCAGGCAGTGGAGCTGGGCGGGGTTTATGAGAAAAAATTTTCGTCAGATGACGGGCTGACCGGCGGATTTCAGCCGTTTCTGCAAGTGGCCTACCGTACCGGCCAGCCCTGTAATGTTTGCGGCGCAGCTATTGAGACCAGCCGGGTAGGCGGGCGGAATGCTTTTTATTGTCCGGTTTGCCAGCAATAAGCGGATTGCAAAAAAAGTAATTAGACTATTGCGTTAACGGAAGATCTGTGTTATTATCTAATCAAGCACAATCCTTATAGCGACTTAGTATTGGTAATGCAACAGGCAAGGAATTTAGTTCCGGGTTATTTTGCACGAAGATTCAGGGGTCTGTCAAGGTAGTGTTTTTTGTTTTTCGTTTTTTAGGTCAAACCTTTTTAGTGTAGTGTAAATTAGATGATTAAATAAGTTGGTGCCGTCCCGTATGAATTTGCGATCAAGTCATGTTTGGCAAGATGTTGTTTTAAGTGTGTCATGGTTCAAATGCTATAAGGATGTGCTGATTTAACAAAGGGAGAAGGCGAAAGCCTTCTCCCTTTTGCAGTTTGCAACCAATTTTTGCGGAAAAAACATTCCCTCTCAGCGTCAATGTCTGATACAATAGATACCGGGATTTATCCGGCGGGCAGGGCGCTGAATGCAGGATGAATCCGGCTAAACCTGACAAGGTAAATCCGGTTTAAAGTCAGGTCACTATATTGGTAGAGGGGCGCAATTGATGTTCGACGTAGCCAAAGCTAAAATGGAACAGTTGGTTATCCACAAAGTAGGCAATAAGTTAAAAGACGAGGGAATTGTCATATCTCCGGCAGTTTGCCGGCTGGCGGACGGCGATGTCGAAGAATTGCTGTTGAAATATTTTCTATCTTCGTTTAGGGAAAAGCTATTGTATAAGTTTTTTCATGACACGGATATCCATTTAAACGAAATTTACATGTATGCCGCTCAGGCCTTTATTCATCCGGCTGACTTTTATCAGCAGTCGGTTAATATATTACGGCATCTTTATGAAAAATCATCGCATCCCCAGATAAAAGGCGGCGAGTTTTATGCGGCTTATTTTTCCAACTGTATTGTTGATGAGCAGGCCGTGGAGGCTATTGGCCTATTTAAAACCGAACGCAAGGAACACTATTTAAAAATTGCCAATAGCTGCAATGAGTTTCGGGTTGGCGCCGACGTAGGCATCAATATCAGAAAACTGGACAAAGGCTGCATTATTTTCAATACCGAATCGGTTGACGGTTTTAGAGTAGCAATTGTGGATAATGTCAATAAAGGCGGCAATAATGAGGCTTTGTACTGGAAAGAGGAGTTTTTGCGGCTGACTGATGTGCAAAATTCGTATTTCCATACGAAAAATTGTCTGGCTATGTGCCAGGAGTTTGCCGAGACAATCTATGGACCGGTGTATCAGGCCGATAAAAAAGATCAGGTAGTATTTATGAATGAGGCAATTACATATTTTAACTGCAATAACGAGTTTCATCTGGATGACTTTGCCCGTGACGTACTCAAAGCGCCGGAGCTTGTTGAGCAATTTAAAGAGCATAAAGAACTGTATGAACTGAATCAGGGGGTACCCCAGGCCGCCGAATTCAGTATCTCCGGACCAGCGGTGAAAACTGCCAGACGAAAGTTCAATAACCTGATTAAGCTGGATACCGGGATTGAGATAAAAATCAAAGCAGCCGCAAATGAAACCGGTAACATCGAATATATTGAACGGGGTAATGACGAAGCAAAAGGGATGAATTTTTACAAAATATATTTCAATAGCGAAGAATAATGTGCCGGGGGGACGGGGTTGTTGACACAAAATTATTTTGCAATGCGCATACTCGCCCACTGCAATAGGAGGTAGTGAAATGGTGCATCACAGCCACGCTCATGGAGGCTCGGCCCCTGGGAGGAACAATCGTGTCGCTCTGACTGTTTCTTTAATTATTACCGCAGGCATTATGATTCTCGAATTTGTTGGGGGGTTATTTACCAACAGCCTTGCTTTACTCTCAGATGCCGGCCATATGCTCAGTGACGCTACATCGCTGGCTTTGAGCCTGTTTGCAACTGTTTTGGCGCTTAGGCCCCCCTCACCCAAAAAAACTTACGGCTTTTACCGTTTTGAGATCCTGGCTGCTTTTTTAAACGGAGTCACTTTATTCATTATCGCCGGTGTTATTGTTTGGGAAGCCTATGAACGAGTTTTTGCACCGCCGGCAATCAATAGTCTCTACATGATAGCAATTGCCGGGGTTGGCTTGCTTGCGAACCTGGCCAGTGCGATTGTTTTGAAAAAAAAGGGTAATATGGAAGAAAGCATTAATCTTCGCAGCGCTTATTTGCATATTCTTGGGGACGCACTTGGTTCTGTCGGGGCAATTACGGCAGGTCTTTTGATGTATTTCTTTTCATGGTATACGGCTGACCCTGTTATCAGCGTGGTTGTGGCGCTGCTAATTTTACGCAGCGCCTGGAGCGTGATCAATGAATCGGTGAATATTCTGCTTGAAGGGACGCCTCCTACCGTTAATTTTGATGAGGTAACCGAGGCTTTGCGTACAATTGACGGGGTCAAGGATATTCATGATCTGCATATCTGGACGATAACTTCCGGGCGCGATTCTGTGACTTGTCATCTTTTAATTGAGGCGGATAGAAATCCTGAGGTTATTTTGCAGGAAGCAATTGCAATCATTAAGGACAAATTTCAAATCAGTCATACAACAATACAGATCGAGACGGTTAACTTTAATCATGAAACCTGTCTGCCGTAAGCCCTTTTGGCGAAGCTGCGTAAACTCGATGTTGCAGAAGTAGCCCATAGCCTCTCTGCTTGATACAGTAAAATAGCCTGGATTGAGTACTTACAACATTAGCGCCAATAATATCGGGAGATATCTTGACAATTGATTAGCCGGTGTGTAATATTTAGTGTATAAATGAAAAATTTCATATTTCTGGAATAGGTGCCCTTTGGGGCTTAATAGGGAAGCCGGTGAAAGGCCGGCGCGGTCCCGCCGCTGTATAGCAAAGGAGCCTGCAAAATGCCACTGGAGAGATCCGGGAAGGCGCAGAACTCGATGAAGCTGAGTCAGAAGAACTGCCTGTTCGACAATCACCGTTTGACCTGCGAGCGATGGGGAGGAGATTACCGGAAATTTTCAAGTTTTCAGGCTTATTAGCTATGAGAAGATTGGCTTCCTGTAATAGATAACCCTTTCGCCAGCCACTGGTGGAAGGGTTTTTTGTGGCTGAACCGACAACAAAATAATGTTTGGAATAGGTGCCCTTAGGGCTTAATAGGGAAGACCGGTGAAAAGCCGGCGCGGTCCCGCCGCTGTATAGCAGAGACGCCTGCAAAATGCCACTGGAGAGATTCGGGAAGGCGCAGAACTCGATGAAGCTGAGTCAGAAGAACTGCCTGTTCGACAATCACCGTTTGACCTGCGAGCGATGGGGAGGAGATTACCGGAGTAATCAAATGTTATGGTTGTTTTGCCAATGACTTTGATCTTTCCTGTAATAACAGCCCTTCTGCCTAGTGCAGCAAGGGTTTTTTCCGTCAGGTGACCATGCAGATTGACCGTAGAAGTCGGCGGGGGTATTTCAGATCATGTGCTGGCAGAAAGGGGGGCGAATATGGACTTTAAATTAAATGAATATCAAAGAATGCTGCAACAGGCAATTAGAAAATTTTCAGCCGATAAAATAGCGCCGGCTGCCGACGAACGCTATGTGAGCGAACGGTTGGATCGTGAAACGTATGATGAACTGGGGGCGCTGGGGCTGCCGGGAATTTGTTTTCCGGCCGCATTTAGCGGAGCGGATGATAAATACAGCAGCTTTATTCTGGCTGTAGAGGAACTGGCTAAGGTGGACGATAATTTGAGCGCTGCGCTATCGGCTTCGGTGCTGCTTTGTCAATGGTCGATTAACCGGTATGGCACTGAATCCCAAAAACAAAAATATCTGAAACCGCTGGTTGAAGGCTGGCAGTTAGGGGCTTTTGGGTTAACTGAGGGTAGACGGGGTTCTGATATTGCAGAGCTGGAAACGGTGGCGGTCCGTCAAGGCGATTACTATCTGATCAACGGCAGTAAAAGCTTTATTACGAATGGCGGTGAAGCAGAAACTTATGTGGTTTTTGCTATCACTGATAAAAGTAAAGGATCGAAAGGCATTAGCGCGTTTATTTTGACCAAAGGTCTGCAAGGGTTCTCTTTCAGTTCAGCGGAAAGGCTGCCGGGATGCGGCGTAGCATTAACCAGAGATCTGATTTTCCGGGGTGCCAGAGTTCCTGTGGAGAATTTACTGGGTAAAGAAGGTGAGGGACTGAAAATTGCCCTAGCAGCGTTGGAAGCCGGGCAGCTCAGCGTTACCGCTCAGATTGTCGGCATCGGGCAGACGGTTTTTGATAAAGCGATGCAATATGTAAAAGAAAGGATGCCGTTCCGCCAGTCTGTAGCCGAAAATCAAAAGGTTCTCCTGCTGTTGGCCAGTATGGAGGCAAAACTGAATGCGGCCAGGCTGATCACTTATCAGGCCGCCTATGTCCGGGATATGAATTCCGGTTATAGGAAGGAAGCGGCGATTGCGCAAAATTATGCTTTGTCTATGGCAGTGGCGGTCATTACTGGTTTTTTGCAGATTGCCGGCAGGTATGCGTTGCGTTTGGATTGCTCTGTCAGGCGGCTGATGCGTAAAGCGCAGATTACCAGGATTGATGCAATTGAAAACAAGCTTAAGTCTAATCGTCTGGCCGGCGTGATGCGGCGTTAACGGGCAATAAACAGAATTTTTCAGGTGGCCGGCGATGAAAATCTATTAGCCCACCCCGATCGGGGTGGGCTGAATTTTTGCAAAATAAACTGACCGGTTGTATAATTTTGTGTGTTGCCTGTATTCTAAAGTATTATATAATAAAAGCAGACTGTAATGAAAGGTGAGCTTATGGCAATTACCTTGGAAAAAATTTACAAAAGCACCCAAAATAAATACCAGATGCAGTTGATTGCCGGAAAAAAAAGCATTAAGAATCTGGTGGAGTGGGTCCATATGGTCGAAGACAGTGAGCTTATTTCTTTTCTCAAGGGAAAAGAGCTGGTAATCATCACCGGTATCGGCCGGATCGCCCGAAATGAAATGCTTGATTTTTGCAAGCACTTATTCCAGCATCAGGTAAGCGGTTTTATCATCAATATTGGTCCTTATATCAGCGAGGTACCGGAAGAAATCATTGACTTTTGCGAGGAAAATGATTTTCCTTTATTCACCGTTCCCTGGGAAATTAAACTGGTTGACGTTATTAGAGAACTGTGCAGTATGATATTTCAAAGTGAACAAAGAAACGCCAGTATATCGGAAGCATTTAAAGATGCAATTTTTTATCCCGAACAAAAGTCGATGTATCTTCCGGTTCTCGAACGGCACGGCTACGGAGCTGATACTGATTATTGCGTCATTGCAGTCAAGGTAGTTACAGAGCAGGAAGAGCTTTACTTGAATTTTATGAAGCTGCTGCAATCTGAGATCGAGAAAATCATCAATAAAATGAGTGATAAATTTATCCTGTTTAAGTATGAAGGGAATATAATCATCGCGTTGGTTGGGTTTACCGGCAATAGTATTGAAAATATCATTAGTGAATTGATCCATGGCAGTTCGCAGCACAATAACTATTCCTTCTATATTGGCGTAGGTCCGGCTAAGCTTAAAATAAAAGCATTGTCGAAATATTTCCGCAGAATTATTTCGCTGGTCAGATTAGGGATAAAGACCAATAAAAGGGTTGTTTATTATGACAAACTTGATGTGCATAAGTTAATCCTAACAATGGAAGACACGGATATGCTGCATGAATTTTATCGCGAGGCATTAGGCAGCCTTGAAAGCTATGACCGGGAAAACAATACCGGCTACTATGGTTTCCTTAAGCAGTATTTTGAAACAAACGGGAAAATTCACCGTTTGTCTGAATTGAATTACATTCATCGCAATACGGTTCATTATCAGCTGAAAAAAATACAGGATATCACCGGTTGTAATCTGGCGGATTGGAACGATCAATTGAAATTATCGCTTGCATTTTATATCAAAGATATTTTATAATTGTGCAAATGCACACTGATATTTGTTTGTTTAATCATTGAAAGGCAAACATTTTAATGATATTATAAGAAAAAATGAGTTGTATAGCAGACGTTTTGAACGGCAATTGTTATTAACTTGTTTAAATAAACAAAATAGAGCAAACGTTTTGTGGTTAGCCATTTAGTGGCAAGCTGACGGATACGTTTACATTTTAAAGCAAAGATGCTGGATAGGTTTCTTTGCTTTTTTTGTTGCGAAAAACGGACAGCTGTAAGCTGACAAAACCAAAGGTGGAGGAGAAAACTGTGATATTGAAAGAAGCGTTACCTAAAATCATTACTGGTTCATTGCCAGGGTCAAATGCAGAAAAAATGATCCAGAGGCGGGCTGTTGCCACTCCGGGAGCAATTAGGTGCGTTTATCCCTGCGTGATAAAAAAAGCAGCCGGCGCAATGATTGAAGATGTTGACGGGAATATTTTTCTGGACTGGGTTGGCGGCGTGGGGGTATTGAATGTCGGCCACGCCCATCCGGAAATTATTGCCGCCGTAAAGGCTCAGGCCGACAACTATTTTCACAGCATGTTTAATATTGTAACACATGAGGGCTATGTGTCTTTGGCCGAAAAAATGAATGAAATTGTACCGGTTGCCGGCAGGGTTAAAAAAACCTTCTTTGCTAACAGCGGAGCGGAAGCCAATGAAAATGCGGTGAAAATTGCCAAGGCTTTCACCAAACGCCCGAATATCATTGTGTTTTCAGGCGCCTTTCACGGGCGAACAGCCCTGACGATGGCAATGACAGCCAAAAAAGCATACGCCAAAGGCATGGGTCCATTCCCTGACGGTATATATCGGGCTGAATATCCTTATCTTTATCGCAAGCCGGGCAATATGACGGATAGCCAGGCTATCAGTTACTATATTGAAAAGCTGGAGCGAGTATTTGATGAGGCCTCGCCGGCTGAAAGCGTCGCCGCAATTATCCTGGAGCCGCTGCAGGGCGAGGGGGGCTTCATTCCAGCGCCGTTTGAATGGGTTAAGCGTTTACGGGAAATTTGTAATGAAAACGGAATTTTGCTTATTGCTGATGAAATACAAACTGGATTTGGCCGTACCGGCAGGTTGTTTGCTTCGAATTACTGGCAGGAGGGAGGTTTTGCACCGGATATTATTACCACCGCCAAGTCAATTGCAGCAGGCATACCGGTAAGCGCCATAACCGCCCGGGCTGAAATCATGGATTCGGTGCCAGGCGGCGTCATTGGCGGTACTTTTGGCGGTAATGCCCTGGCTTGTGCAGCGGCGTTAAAAGTAATCGAAATTATTGAAAGGGATAAGCTTTGTGAGAGATCTATGGAAATTGGCGCAAAATGCCGGGCGGTGTTTGCAGGCTGGCAGGAAAAGTATGAAGTTGTCGGCGATGTGCGGGGACTTGGCAGTATGCTGGGCATTGAATTTATCAAGGACAAATCGACCAGGACGCCTGCTCCGGCATTGGTCTCGGCATTGGTGGCCGAGTGCGCCCGGCAGGGATTGTTAATTGAGAATGCCGGGACCTATGGCAACGTCATTCGTTGCTTATGGCCGCTGGTGATTACGGATGAGCAGCTCGACACCGGCTTAACTATATTCCGGCAGGCGATTGAGAAATGCACAGCCCCGGGTACCTGACCCAGTCAAATATTAGGTTAGGCAACGCATCCTTTTCCGCCCTGCTTCGTTGTCGGCGCCTTATATATGTCCGATATGCGCGGCTTCTCCGCCGCGCCGGGCAAAAAAAGTCCTCGCATTCTAGTCTTAAAATTTAAGTGACTCACGGTACTGGAAGAAAAGGATTGAGGCAGATCGTGATTTTTACAGCGGCAATACCAGCGCATTTGGCTGAATTTAACCCGGGCAAATAGCGGGCTTTTAGCGGACAATTAAGTAGACAGGAGGAGAGAGCCATGTTTAGCGTGTTTAATTTAGCCAAAAAGTTTGGCGATGTGGAAGTACTGAAAAATATTACTATGCATATCGCTCAAGGTGAAGTTGTTTGCATCATTGGACCGTCTGGTTCCGGCAAAAGCACTTTTCTCCGTTGTTTAAATCTTCTTGAGGTTCCAACGGATGGTAAAATTTACTATAATGGCAATGTTCTTGACGCCGAGCTGGACAGTAGAAAACTTCGCAGAGAGGTTGGCATGGTATTTCAGAGATTCAATCTTTTTCCGATGTTTAGCGTATTGAAAAATATTACCTACGCTCCTATGCATATCAATAAAATGAAAAAATCCGACGCTGAAGCGTTAGCAATGGATTTGCTGGGGAAGGTCGGCCTGGCGGATAAAGCGCAAGCCTATCCCTCCACGCTGTCCGGCGGCCAGCAGCAGCGTGTGGCAATCGCCCGCGCGCTGGCCATGAAGCCCAAAATGCTGCTGTTTGACGAACCGACTTCAGCGCTCGACCCTGAACTTGTCGGCGATGTTTTGGCGGTAATGAGAAAGCTTGCAACTGAAGGAATGACCATGGTGGTTGTCACTCATGAAATGGGTTTTGCCAAGGAAGTCTCCGACCGTGTCATCTTTATGGATAAAGGGTATATCGTCGAGGAAGGACCACCGGAAAAGATGTTTAATCATCCGGAAAACGGCAGAACGAAAGAGTTTCTTTCAAGAGTGTTATAGGGGGGAGTACAATGAGTATTTTAAACGACCTGAATTTTGCCAAAGCAGCGACTTTTCTTATTCCTTCCCTGGTCAGCGGTTTGGGTGTGGTGATTGAGGCAACTGTTCTTGGCTTTTTGCTGGCGATTGTGCTGGGAATGATCATTGCGATCGGTAGGCTGAGCAATGTAAAAGCAATCAGGGGATTTTTATATATTTTTTTAGAAATTGTCCGCGGTACGCCACTGCTGGTGCAGCTGGTTTATATCTATTATGTTGTCCCGTTGTTGATTGACCTGGCTGCCATGCTTTTGTTTAACTATTCAACAAATATGCAAATTTCATCGCTGACAGCGGGTATTCTGGGTTTAGGGATTAATTATAGCTGCTACATGTCTGAAGTAATCCGCTCGTCTATTCTAGCGATTGATAAAGGTCAGACTGAGGCTGCGCTGGTGTTGGGTTTCGGGAAATATCAGGCTTTATTCCGCATCGTCATACCGCAGGCCATCCGGAATGTCATACCTTCGCTTGGCAACTATCTGGTGATGATGGTTAAAGACACTTCCCTGCTGGCTTATGTGGCGGTAAATGAATTGTTATTGCGAACGCAAACATTTGCTTCACAGACTTTTTTGACCATTGAATCCTATACTTATCTGGCAATTGCCTATTTAATCATTAGTATCCCGTTGTCTCATCTGGTCAAATATATTGAACACAAAATGAAAAATTAAAGAATTCGCCTGGCAAAGAAAGAATGTAGCAGAAATGCTTTAATATATAATTTAAATAAAATTATGTTGAGGAAAGGATGAGTGTTTATGCAAAAAGGCAGAATCATAGGGAGGATTTGCGCTGTTTTCATGCTGACTTTATCTTTACTGGTTACAGGCTGCAGTTCAACTTCAGAGGAAAAAAATGCAACTCCCGCCGTGAAACATGATCCCAATGCCAGTGAAACCTTAAACCGGCTAAGGGCAAAAGGCGTTTTAGTTGTAGGCTCGTCCAATGATGCCCCTTTTGCTTATATTGATGCAACCAATAACCAGTTTTCCGGCATTGATGCAGTGATTATCAAAGAGGTAAGTAACCGCCTGGGAATTCATAAGGTGGAGATGAAGCAAATACCTTTTGAGAATCTTCTCATTGAGTTAAACAATAAAACAATAGATATGGTCACTGATGCAATGTATGTTAAGCCGGAACGGCTGGAAATCGCATTATTTACCGACATCTGGTACAAAGAAGGGGAAGCCATTGTTACCAAGCTGGATTCTTCCATTAAAAGCAAAGAAGATTTAAAGAATATCGTATTGGGCGGCCAAAAAGGAACGGCCTTTCTTGAACTGGCGCAAAAATGGCTGAGTGAAGGGAAAATAAAAGATCTGAAAATATTCAGCAGCCAGTCTGAGCTAATGATGGCGGTGAATACCGGTAAAGTTGACGCCTGCGTGACTGACGGTATTGTTGCTGCTTATACGCTGCGTCAGGACTCCAGCCTTAAATTGAAAATATTAAGCCCTTATGAGGCGGAGGCAGCCGGTAAAATAGGCGCGGCCCTCCGGTTTGAGGATAAAGCGTTTCTGGCGGAAGTTAACAAGGTGCTGAATGAAATGAAAGAAGACGGAACTTTATTGAAGATTTTAAAAGATTTTGGCTTAAGTGAAGATTATTTTGTCAATGTTGAGGATGGAAAAACTAAAAATATCAAATAGTTTACCAGAGAGAAAAATATGAACAAGAAACTGGCGGGCGCCCAATACCAAGGGCCGGCCAGTTTCTTTGTTTTAGGTCTTAATGTCTATAGCCGCCGATGTACCCCGTTGCCATAACATAAAATTTACCTGGATTAAACTGCCGCTTATCGTGGCGGGAAGAAATGTGTCAACAACCCCGTCCCCTATGACACACTAGGAAACTTTGTTTTTGTACACCTGGAGGATATCGCTGCAGGGAGAGTTTTAGTCCGGTAAACAAAAGCGAACAAAAACAAATAAAAACAAATTATAATTCGGAAATTATTGATTTATGTTAGTTTATGTAATAAAGTATTAGGTAAATATGGAAGATGTTTCAGTTAATTCATTACTTTTTCCGTATGTTTGCACCGAAGCCCAATGACTGTCCGGATGAAGAATTTGCTGCAACGTTCTGCTTGTATCCCGTGTCTGCCCAGACATCTCCACATTGGATAACGCGGGATAAAGATAGATTATTTAATAGGAGTGAAGGGTTGTGAAAAAAAGTAAGACGGGAAAATCAGTTGCAGCGGTTGTATTAGCCACTCTGGTTGGTGCGGCGGCGCCTGCTGGGGCTCAGGAGGCGGCTGCCGCTAAGGACACTGAACTGCCGACAGTCATGGTAACGGCGCAAAAGCCAGGCGAGGAACCGGTATACAGCCGTCTGGCCATTCCGGCGAGCAGCAAGGCGGCGACGGAAGTCATTACCCGGGAAGAAATTGAAGCCATGCATCCCAAGGATGTGCTGGAAATACTGGAACGGGTCAGCGGGATTACCGGTACGCGCTGGGGCAATAAAGGCTATTACAAAGTCCAGGCGCGCGGCGGCGATACGATCGGCATCATCATTGACGGGATTTATTTTCCTGACACCCAGGCGTCGCGTGTTTTGGCCAATCTACCGGTTGATCTCATCGAATCAATCACCATTGCCCGGGACGCCTCGATTCTGACGCTGGGGCCTGTGGCCAATTTTGCGGCCAATTCCGCCAAGGGCGGCGCGCCCAGCCAGGGGTTCATTATCATCAAAACCCTGACAGTAACCGGGCCTGTCGACAAAGCCAGGCTGAGCTACGGCACTTTCGACACGGAAAAATTCAGCATCATCCATGGCGATAAAGCCGGTGACACGGCCTATTATGCGCTGGGCTACGCCAAAGACAGAAGTGACGGCCGGTCCGGCTGGAATAACGAAAGAAATTTTGATACATATTTTGTCAAGACCGGGGATAAAGGCGAAGACTGGTTTGCCGATATGACTCTGATTGTCAACAATGGCCGGAGCGGCCAGCAGGCATGGTTTGAGCCGGATGGCAGCTACAAGAATTCCAGCCTTGGCAAATGGGATCCCCTTAATACAACGCTGGTTACAGCCAGCGCGGGCAAACTATGGGATGAAAACCATACGACAACGTTCAGCTTTGGCTATAGCTCGGTGCGCTCCAGCCGGATTACGCAGGACCCATCGCCGACAATAAAGCCAAGGTGGGAAGAAAATGAATACCTGCGCGAACTAAATCTGGCCCATACGCTGAAGTTTGACCGGGATACGCTCAAATTTGGCGTCCAGGCTATGTGGTGGCATTCGCCGACCGGGGTGGGGGGCCAGGCCGGCTATGAACGCCAGGAGGAGCTGTATGGCTACTATTTGTACGGGGAGCGGCAGGTTAATGACAAACTGACGCTGGACAGCGGAGTGCGAATGGATAAAAAGCATATTACCAAAGGCGTCGCCAAGTATTTTGCGAACGGCAGCAGCAACATCCAATACGATTCGACCTATGGGGAGCTATGGGAGAAAGAAGCCTTCAGCTTTTCGCTGGGAGGGGCCTACCGGCTGGATCCGGTCTATACCCTGTCTTCGCGGTTCTCTTACTCACGCCAGCCGGCGGGCCGGTATCTGCTTACGGACAACAACGAATTGCTTGACGCGGAAGTGCGTTATAAATATGAAACAGGCGTTACGGCCAGCTATAACAAGGCGCTGAGTGCCTCACTGACGGCATTTTATTATGATATCGATGATGCCCGGGTTGCTACGGGCAATATGTATTACGATGCAGAGAATGGTGTCAATGTTTCAACCTATACCGGACGGGATTTGACGCGCAAGGGGCTGGAGCTGTCGGTCCATGGCCGTTTGTCCGGCGCATTCGGCTATAAAGCCGGCTATGCTTATTTTACTTCGAGCGATGCCCTGGATGACAGCTATATACCGCACAGCAGCTATAATCTGGCGCTGAACTACCGGCAGGCTGACGTTGCAGCCAATATCAGCCTGTTGCATCTCAGCCGGTTTAAAAGCTCGATGGGCGACGCGACTCCGTTAGGCGGCTATACCACGATTGACGCCAATATCAGCAAAGAACTGGATGCGCGGACCAAGCTTACCCTGTATGGCCGCAATATTACCGACCGGCGTTATGGCAGAGGCATGAACTTTTATGATGCCGGAGCCGAGTACGGGATAGAGCTCAGCAAGAGATTTTAAACAGGACAGGCCGTTGCAAAAAAACAGTATGCGCGGGACAGGCTATGATCAGGTGCAAGGGGAGGTGCTGCGATGAAAATAGAAAGGTATGTTCTGTTAGGCGCTTTGCTGATGCTTTTCCTGTCCGGCTGCCAGAACGCTTTTCAGGCTCAGCCGGCGGCAAGCCCAAAGCAAGTGACGATTACCGATGCCAGCGGCGCAAAGGTGGCAATTCCGGCGCGGATTGAGCGGATCGCTGACGCCTGGCCCGCTCATAACGAGGTTGTGTGTATGCTGGGGGCGGGCGGTAACATTGTTGCGACAACGACTGCGGCGGCGCAGCGGCCCTGGATGAAGGTCGTCAATCCGCAAATGGGTCAGGCGGTTACGGCTTTTGATCAGACGGGTGTAAATTTAGAAAGCCTGATGGCCGCCAAGCCGGACATCGTTTTTATGCCGCTGAATAGTAAAAGTGCGCGGCAAATAGCTGATTTGCAGATACCGGTTGTTCAATTAATGTTTCATGATTTTGACAGTTTGAAGGAGTGCTTCCGGTTAACCGCCGCCATTCTTGGCGGGGAAGCAAAACAGAGAGCGGACAACTATATTGCGTATCTGGATGGCAACCTCAACCGGATAACCGGGGTAACGGCGGGCATTTCTCCGGAACAAAAGCCGAGAGTGCTCCATATTACCAGGCTTGCACCGCTTATGGTAGACGGAAAAAGCAGCATGATTAACGCCTGGATAGAGGTTGCCGGAGGAGTCAATGCCGCGGATATCGGCGGTGAAGCATCAATGGAACAACTGCTGGCCTGGGATCCTGACGTTATTATCTTTGGCAATACGGCGCTGGCATTGAACGGTGTGGAAGATGGGGAAAAAGCACTGAACGAGCTGTTGCAGGATGAAAAGTGGCGGCGTTTTAAAGCGGTACAAACGGGCAAGGTGTATATCAATCCGGAGGGGGCATTTTTCTGGGACCGGTACGGTGCGGAAGCCGCTTTGCAAATTCAGTGGGCGGCCAAAATCCTGCATCCCGATAAGTTTCAGGATATTGATATTGTTCAGGAAACGCAGTATTTCTATCGGACTTTTTTTCATTATGATCTTTCGGCGGCGGAGGCACTCAGAATGATCGCCGGTAAACCTCCGGCCCGGTGAGGGTTAATCTGCCCGGACAGGGTGAAAAAGATAACGGCTGATTGTAAAGAGGTGACGATATGAATGGATTGATCAATTGGGCGGCTTTAGAGCGGCGGTACAGGAAAATGCCGTTTGCCAATTTGGGGGAAGAGGCGCAAAAAAAACAATGGGACGGTTTTGCCGATATGTATGACGGCATGGCTAAGCTGGAAAAGGAATTTACCAGAAACCAGGTGGATCAGATGCGGTTGTCGGCTGAAGATTCAGTCGTGGACATCGGCTGCGGTCCAGGGCGGTTATCTGTTCCGGTGGCAAAAAAGGTAAAGAGTGTCACCGCTGTGGATGTTTCCGATGAGATGCTGGCAAGGTGTCTGAAAAACGCCAGGCATGAAGGAATCGAAAATATTACGCCGCTGAACTTTAATTGGCTGGCGGAGGACGCGGTAGAAAAAATTGGCAAACATGATATTGCGATTGCCTCACGCTCTGTGGGGTTTTCCGATTTGGTTAAAATCAATCATGTTGCCAGGAAATATGTCTATATTTTAGGGTGGGCCAATGCACCAAGCCTCCGGGAGATACAACTGGATTTTCTTGCCGGCATTGCGCCGGAAAAAACGCCGTACGATCCTTTGGCCCGTATGTTTGGCTATAATATGATGTTTAACATGGTATACGATATGGGGGCAAATCCGAATATTGTCATAGTTGACGACGGCTTTGAACGCGATTATGTTTCCCGGGAACAGGCTTATGAGGACCTGCGTTTTGTCGGCGATATTCCCCCGGAATATGAAGAGCAGTACCGCAGGAATGTTGACCGGTATTTGACGCCAAAGCGGGATGGCGGCTTTAAACTTCTAAGAAAGACCAAAACCTTTGTCATGTGGTGGCGTTCGGATGAGGTCAACCGGTGAGGTCATAGCGAAAAAGTAAAGTATTGTCCTGAAGCGTTCCAGGACAATACTTTACTTTTTTGGCGAAATCCTCTTGGGTTAGTCTAAAGGGTAAAACGCTGGTTCTGCAATTCTTTTTTCTAGAGGAATGTTTGGGAGGGGTTCAGCTTCCGCCTGCTCTCTCTTACGCCATTCTGCGGGGAAGTGCTATTGCGCAAAAAAATAGCAATATAACTGCAAGGTTCTTGAAATATAGGGGATAATATCGGGACAGACCTTTTGCTGCTGAATACTCCAATTCTGTTGCAGCCGGAATGTAAAAACACAGCCTGTAGCGAAGCAGCTGATGGCGTTTCGCCTGGCGGGGCAGGGAATTATGACCAACTATCCATCAAGCAAACATATTTACGTAATAGTGAACCAATTGTATGAAGCGAGAATTGATCATTGGCTGGGTGACACACTTGGGTCATGGCGCTGGTGGGTTCTGATCGGCGTGCTTATCCTGCCCTGGTTTATCTGGTACAGGTTGGTTGATAAAAAGAAGCTTCCTGAGTTGGTTTTATTCGGGCTAGTTATTATGGTATTTGCCAGTTCGCTGGATGAAATTGGTTTTGTTACCGGCCGCTGGAGTTATCCGGTAGAGGTTGTACCAATGCTCCTTCGGTTGGTGCCTGCTGATTATACCGTACTACCAATAACTTTTATGCTGATCTATCAATATTGCCCTACCTGGAAGCGTTACTTTTGGCGGTTAGTCATCATTTCGTCGGTGTTCGCATTTATTGCAGAGCCGTTGCTCGTATATTTTGGTTTCTATATCCTCATTAACTGGTTTTACTGGTATTCATTCATCGGCTATATTATTATGGGCTCAGTAGCAAGATGGATCGTGAGAAAAATATTTGATACAGCGCGAAGCTGAATTGGGCCGGCGCCCGGAGCGGCAGGCGAATAGCTTTCCGGACCGCCCGGTACTACTGATTTTCGCCAGTACCGGCAAACGCATTATAGAACACGGTTTGACTTTTATCATAGCGTTTATCATGGTTTGGATGAGGCGAGGAGGTTTCCGCGGGATAGCCGACCGGCAGCAATACAACCGGAATTATATTGGCGGGTAAAGCGAACGCAGTTTGTATCGCGTCCGGATCAAAGTGTCCGACCCAAGTACTGCCCAGACCTAAATTGGCGATTTCCAACATCATATGAGTCGCAACAATACTAGCGTCGACAGCGCCGCTGTCGTTGTTATCATAAGATCTTTTCCAGCTCACGGTATTGTCATAGCAGACAAGCAATGCCAAAGGCGCATTGAAATGATACGGTGTGCAATTCTGTAATTTGCTCAAACCGGCTTGACTGTCGATAACAAGGACCCTCTGGGGTTGAAAATTCACTGCGGTTGGAGCAAGGCGGCCAGCTTCCAGAATCCGGTCCTTTTCTTCGTTTCAACTTGCTGTTTGGTGAATTTTCTAACGGAATACCTTGCTTTTGCCAACTCTAAAAAATCCATGGTAACGCCTCCGTCATTTTTTTTTATGAGCATGGGTTAAGTCTTTACTCATTATTATTTTAACTAATTTTTTACAAAATGAAAGTACGCACTTTTTTGTGGCATACTTTCTAACAGGATAGTGGTAATTTACGCCGCATATTGGGGGCAGACAGCCGTTACACGCCAAAAATGCTGCAGCGCTTACAATGTTATTAGGATAACCTGATTGCTTGCAATCATGTTACAGGTTCAAATACTTTTCGGGATTAACTTGGCGGCCATGCGGATTAAAAAAACAACGCAGGCCGTTTTTTGGCGGTTGCTTTACTTTGAACAACCACGTCCGGCTTGGCAATACTCATTTTGATCATTCGAAAAAACTCAAATTACGGCAAATACCACTTTTAAACGACAAAAAATTGTCATTTCAAGTAGTTTCGCCCATAAAACACTTATTTGCTTATGACAGCGCTTAACAGCAAGAAATTTAAGGCTATTCTCAGGGGAAAAATACATGCTTTTAGCATATTTATTCCAATTTTGTAAGGTATACTTTAAAAGAATTTATGTTAAGACGGCAATGGTGAATAGGGGGGCTTTGTTTGGCAAGAGCAATGAAAATATGGAGTTCTGTTTTTATTGCCATTTTTATCAGTTTGGTTCATTCGGGAATTTGTTTGGCCGGCATCAATGCCGCGGGAATCTATCAGGAAGCGTTATGGGTAAGTATGGATTTGCCGGCGGAACAGCGTAAACAGATTGACGACATTATTGTTGAGAAAGCAAAACAGGTAAAAAACCTGCAGAAAGTGCAAAAAATTGATGGTATGGATAATTTTGTTCAGCTATATACTCTCATGAATTACTTGGAGGAGATGAACAATATCCGGACAGAGATTAATAGTAAAATCCTGCAGTTATTGCCGCCTTCCCAAAAACAAGTATTTGAAATGCAACTGGAAAAAAAACAGGATCTTATCGAAAAGACGGCGGCGATGATATTGGCGTTAGACCTTTCCGATAAGCAACAGGCGGCAATCATTAACTCATTGCTCAGGAATCAGAAGAAGGTGTGGTCTGTTGTCGCCAAAAAATCACTTTCCTGGGAAGAAAGGAGAAAAAAACTAAATAAAACCAATCCATTAAGAATGATCCATGGCACACTGACCAGAGATCAAATCAAGAATCTGGCTTTATGGTTAAAGTCAGTTTAACCGGCAAAAGTGATTGCAGGCATTCCTACAAAACGGAGGGCGGAAAATGTTACTGAACCAAGCCGAAACCAAAAACTGCCGGATTCATTCTACCGCGATCGTTTCAGCCAGCGCCCGCCTGGGCAAAAACGTGGAAGTTGGTCCTTATGCCATAGTCGGCGGCGACGTCGTCATTGGAGAAAACACCAAAATCGGGCCTCATGCGGTTATTGACGGCTGGACCAGAATTGGCAAGGCGTGCATGATTTATGCTGCGGCGTCAATCGGCAGCGAACCGCAGGACAGGAAGTTTAAAAATGAAAAAAGTTATGTAGTTATTGGTGACAATACCCATATTCGTGAATTTGTCACAATTCATAGAGCCATCGGAGTTGAGCAGGAAACACGAATTGGCGACAGCTGCCTTTTATTGGCCTATAGTCAGGTGGCGCATAATTGTTTGGTCGGCAATCATGTCATCCTGTCAAACGCCGTCAACCTTGCCGGCCACGTAAGGGTAGAGGACCGGGTAACCATTGGCGGGCTGGCCGGTGTTCATCAGTTTGTAAAAATTGGCCGGAATGCAATGATTGGCGGAGCTGCCAGGGTTGTTCAGGATGTGCCGCCGTTCATTACTGTTGCCGGCAATCCGGCGAAACCGGCCGGCTTAAATACGGTAGGACTGATTCGCTCTGGAATTAACGAGGAAACGCGCCGGATATTAAAGCAAGCGTATAAGATTTTGTATCTTGCCGGGTTGCCGTTTTTTCAAGCGGTGGAAGCGATCGAGCAGGGACTTCCTCATCATGGGGAGGTAAGGGATTTTATTCAATTCCTGCGCAGCTCAGAACGGGGAATATGCCGGATAGCGCCTAGGTGCAATAGTTAAGGTCAGTTCACGGATGAAGGTTGTAGTATTCGTCTCGAGCTGCCCAGCGGCTATTCGTTGTTTATTTATACAAGGAGGGGTTAG
Organism: Dendrosporobacter quercicolus; assembly: GCF_900104455.1. Classification (NCBI taxonomy): domain Bacteria; kingdom Bacillati; phylum Bacillota; class Negativicutes; order Selenomonadales; family Sporomusaceae; genus Dendrosporobacter; species Dendrosporobacter quercicolus. The sequence goes on along the minus strand of NZ_FNHB01000004.1, from coordinate 216,895 downwards.
TGTGAGAAAAGAGGCCTTGATTTTTTTCGTTTGTTTATTTGGCAATATTGCTCCGGCCTGGGCTGCTCCCATCAATAACCTGGATGTGGGAAGTTCGGCGTATGGCGTGATGTGGGGCACCAAAAGCAATACTTATTATGGCGAGAGCCAGGTCACGGAAACGTTAGCTATTGGGGTTCAGTCCACTGTGTGGAAAAACAGTCATACGGTCAATGAATTTTTCGGTCAGTTTGATATTGATGATCAAACTAAAACGATCATTGGCACCAGATATTTTGATTCAAAGACCAGAGCTTACCTGGGGGTTGCGCTGGCCACTCCGGTGAATTTTGAGTGGACAACTTATCTGTCCGCAATGATCGGCAAAGGGTTTCATGAGTTGACGGCCGGCGCCAGTTACCAGTTAAGCGATAATACTGATATTGATTTTAGTTATCGTCATTACCGGTATCACCATAATAAAGACAGTATAATGATTGGCTTGACATATAAAACGTGGTAGCTGCAATGACGGATGCCAGGTGAGTAGGTGCGGCCGGACCATACTTGACTGATTAGCGGTGAAGCCGTAGTTTTCGCAACAGGATCCATAGATAAAGGTAAAAGGCTATGGTGTTGCCGTCCCCTGCGGATGAAAAACATAAGCATTTTTGACAGATTGTATATATTTGGGGAATCAGGAAGACCATGAACAAAAAAGGCAAGCTGAGATTATGGATAATGGCAATTTTTTTCTCAACAGTACTGGCTATCGCTGTGACAAGCGGCTCAATTGAGTCGACTGCTCAATCAGCTGCCGCCGGCATTGTACAAGAACGGCAAATAGCATCTGAAGAGTTGAAGGATAATGATCTAACGACTATTGAGGTTTTATTCAGGTTCGATCATCCAGGGAAGGATAGCCTGCTTAAATATAATCATTTTTTAGCGCGTATAGGGCCTGTGGAGCAGGTTGGCGCCGGTGCGGACGGCATGGAAAGCTGGCGCTATGTCAGGATGAGCAAAAAACTGCCGGGTGGTTTTAAAATCAACGCCGGACTAGGAAAAGGCCGATTTGGCAGTACGCTTGTTAAAACCGAGACCCTGTTTCATACTATTATATTAGTTGAAACTGATGATTCGCCGTCAACAACGTTAATGCTTGAGTATCAGTTTTAACAATTGCTTACTGGAAGTTACCAGCGGGTGCCTTTTAGCCGTTTACGATAGGCCGTCAGGAAAATAATTAGGAAAAATACCGGATTGAAAATCATTTTATCAGCACAAGAACCACAGGCAGCGATGGCGTTATTGCTGTCTGTCTTTTTTTTGGCAAAAAGTAAGGCTAAGCTCCAGCGTCCGGCTGTTTAAGACCAACGCAATGGATATAAAAAGGGGATGAAAGGCCTGCCAAAACAGGACTGAAGTCCAATACTGCCGTTAGCTGAAATGCCCGATATTATTTATAGGAAGCAGACAAATCTGTTTAGAGATTGGCAATTGATTGCAAGGCGGTTGAATTTTACAGGCCTTAATAGGCTAAGGAGGTAAGCCAGTCAATGTGGAGTTTGGAGAATGTAGAAACCAGGGCGCAAAAGTACGGCGACTCTTTCTTTATTCCCAGTCGGACTGAGCGAAGCGGCCAGAAGCCCGGCAAACGGGTAAGGCTGCATTTTCTGTTAGCAGCGCCGGAGCTTGGAGAACCGAGAGCAGAACGCCTGTGGGTTGAAATTGTGAATATAAAAGCGGCCGGGAGCCGGTATGAGGGGATCTTGGTCGTTCAACCGGTTTATATAAAAAATTTAAATTGCGGTGATACAATTGAGTTTGGCGCCGAACATATTGCCCAGACGATCCTTATACAGAATGACGGGGGGGGGCAGTATGCCGATAAACTAGCCCTGGTATCGGCTTTGTGTCTTGAACCGGGAGAGTCATTTTGTTGTATCCGCCGGGAAACTCCGGAGTGTGACGAGGACTCCGGCTGGCGCATTTTCACCGGCTATGAACCTAGCGGCTATGCCGAGGAATGCTCGAATATCCGGCTGATTGAGATTGGGTGCCTGCTGGCAAAAGATGCAAGCTTATTTGAAGTTTTCCAAATTGGCGGTATTGGTGCAGCCTTTAAAAGATCACGACCGGGCCAACCCTGGAGAAAAGTGAAGGACTAAAGGCGAAACTATTTCGGGTTCAGCCCGGGCAGCAGCAGTTGCACAGACAAAAATCCTTTGCCCGTACCGGCAAAGGATTTTTGTCAATGGCCGAGCAGCCGGACACTGACAGTGAGCGCAAGCCATGAATATGCCTGGTATTAGTCCCGCCGGATTGTCTGCCAATTCTATTCCGCAATTGAGCCTGTTCTTTCTTGCTGAACATGTTATAATAGGATCAAGAATCGCGGTAAAGACTGGGGAAGTCTTGGGATTTACAAGTAAAAAGGCTCTGATTTTTCAGGTTTAAGGTCAGCTCCCGGTTGCGGTTTTTGCGGCGTTCCGGCGTAGCCGGGTTATAATGACGATAAGGGAGGGAGAAGCGGCTTCGCTGCGGGATGAATAAGACCAGTAAATTCAATGATCTAGTGTTTATCCTTATTATCGCTTTTCATTTATATAACCGTCAGTGGCCCTGGGGCGATACTTTGCAAACTGTGCTGGATACAGTATTTATTGTTACAGGAGTTTTAATTGTCGCCAAATATTATATTCTGGCGCGTAAATAGCTTGTTTGCGCAGCCGGCTGCGCACCGTCACGGGCATTATTCCGTGCCAACCCTTGTAATGTGAATACAGCGCCGGACTTTGGGCCATATTTAAACTAGACCGGCGGGAATTAGGAGATCATCATGCGAAAACTAGTATTGTTTTTCACTATGGCTTTGCTGTTGGCAGCGGGCTGGTATCATGTCAAAAGTGTTAAAAACAAACCTATTTATGCAAATGTTCTGCCGTATGAGGTGAAAATTGCCGATCAGGCGCTGTTTTGGCCTACGATCCAGGAACTGCCGGATTACGATGTGCAAAAAAGACTGAACAATACGTTACAGGAAGAACTGGACAGGTTGGCGGGTGATGCCGGGCAGATGCAGAAAACAACAATACGAACAGAATACCTGGTTCATTTTAACACAGCCAACATTCTGAGTTTGACAATTACTGAATCGCTTTTCCCTGAGCAGGCGGCTCATCCAATGGCATTTTTAAAGGCTTTTACGATGAATGCCCGGACTGGCCAAACGTATCAGCTGCCTGATCTATTCAAGTCCGGCAGTGATTATAAGGCGCGTATCAACGGCCTGATTCAACAGCAGATGATAACCAGAGGAATTACCTTTATTGCTCCGTATAATGGCCTGAAGGAAACCGGTCAGGAATTTTATCTTAGCGCCAAAGCGGTCATTGTTTTTTATCAAATTTACGAATACACACCTTATGTGTACGGTTTTTTAAAGTTTGAAATTCCCTATGAACAACTGGCCGATATCCTGAAGCCTGAATTTGGTCAGGCGGTATTATCCGCGCAGATAAACCTTAATAAAGCCAGGTCTGAGTTAGGCAAGAGTTCTAATATAAATTAGTTTTTTTGGAAAAGAGTTATTCGAATAGCTGTTGAGCGAGGGAAAACAGGCCGGCGCCGGCCTGTTTTCCCTCGCTCAGGATTGACTGATATTTCCCGGAAATAGGAGTGAAAATAAATTAATGGTTTGTTTACCAATAAAGACGGTATTGGCTGACTTGAAAGCTAGGCTTAACGCCAATGCGAATGTTGTTCTGATTGCTCCGCCGGGGGCCGGGAAGACCACGCAGGTGCCGTTGGCGCTGTTAGGAGAGGCCTGGCTGGCCGGCAGGCGAATTTTAATGCTGGAGCCGCGGCGCATTGCGGCCAAAGCTGCAGCCAGGTATATGGCTAAGTTGCTGGGTGAAGCCACAGGACAAACGGTTGGATACCGGGTGCGGCTGGATTCGTGCACCGGCCGGGATACCAAAATTGAGGTAGTCACCGAAGGGGTTCTTACCAGAATGATTCAGACCGATCCCGCCTTGGAAGATGTAGGTTTGATTATTTTTGACGAGTTTCATGAACGGAGTTTACAGGCCGATCTTGGTTTGGCTTTGTGTCTGCAAGCGCAAACCTTTTTACGGCAGGATTTAAAACTACTGGTGATGTCGGCGACAATGGACGCTGAGCCGGTGGCCGCCATGTTAAACAATGCTCCGGTAATGGTGAGTGAAGGCCGATCCTATTCCGTACAGTCTTTCCACAATGCCGTGCCGCCGGACACCAATATTGAGGCGGCTGTGACCAAAACAATCTTAAAAGCGCTTGAGCTGTCAACCGGCGATATTTTGGTTTTTTTGCCGGGGATTGGTGAAATCAGGCGAACGATAAAGCATTTAAAGCAGTACAAGCTGGCTGAATATGTAAAAGTTTTGCCGCTGCATGGGGGATTGCCGCCGGCCGAACAGGATGCAGCACTGCTGCCGGCGCGGCGGGGCTGCCGGAAAATTGTTTTGGCGACGGCCATTGCCGAGACCAGCTTAACGGTTGAAGGGGTAGAGGTTGTTATTGACAGCGGGCTGATGCGGGTACCGCGTTTTGCACCGCGAACGGGCATGACTCATTTGGCCACCGTCCCGGTTTCCCTGGCCGCCGCCAAACAACGGCAGGGACGGGCCGGCCGCCTGGGACCAGGACTGTGTTTTAAGCTTTGGAGCAAACAGGAAGAAGCCGGATTCAGCCCCAACAGCAGACCGGAAATTTATGACGCTGATCTGACATCACTTGCGCTGGAACTGGCAGCCTGGGGTGTAGCTGATCCTGCCGGGCTAAGCTGGCTGGATTGTCCGCCCCGGGCTGCATTCAGCCAGGCCCGTGAGTTGCTGTCCCGTTTAGGGGCCTTAGACCCGGACGGGATCATTACAGTCCATGGCCGCGCAATGGCCAGCCTGAGCTGTCAGCCCAGGCTGGCGCACATGATGCTGAAAGCGGTTCCGTTGGGGCTGGGGCCAATGGCATGTGAAATTGCGGCATTGTTAAGTGAGCAGGGCCTTCTGCGGAGGGCTGCGCCAGGTCAGGACGCTGATTTGCGCCTGCGGCTTGAGGTTATCCGCAATTGTCTTAGTAATAATACTTCGAAGGAGTTGGCTTCGACAGTTTACCGGCCAATCAGGAAGGAAATTGCTTATTGGAAAAGAAGTTTAAATATAACCGGTCAGGGCAGTGCCAGTGATATCGAGTCCTGTGGACTGCTGCTGGCTTTGGCCTATCCCGACCGGATCGCCCAGTCGCGCGGCGATGGGCGCTTTCTGCTGCAAAACGGGCGTGGCGCCAGGCTGGCGGCCAATCAGTTATTGGCCGCCGAGCGGTATATTGTTGCAGTTGAGCTGGATGACAAGGGGGCGGAAAGCCATATTTATTTGGCAATTGCCGTAAGTCTGGAAAGCATACTGCAGTGTTTTTCCAGCCAGATTTATCAGGAAACAGCGGTGCTCTGGGATCGCTCATCACAAAGCGTCCGGTCCAGAAGCAACTGGCGGCTGGGGGCTATTACGCTTAAGGAAGCGGTTACCAGACCGTCTGCCGATGCTTTGCTAACAGCTTTATTGGCCGGGATTGCCACTGAGGGCCTGGGCATTTTGCCCTGGACAAAAGCAGCCAGGCAGTTTCAGGCCCGGGTTAATTTTCTTCACTATTTGGATTGCACCAAATGGCCGGATCTGTCGGATTCCGTATTATTGAAGGATTTGAACGGCTGGCTGGCGCCTTTTCTCAGGGGAATAACCAGCCGGGAAGAACTGAAAAGTATTCACCTGTTTGCTATATTTGAAGCTATGTTTACCTGGCAAGACCGGCAGGAATTAGAGGAATTGGCTCCGGCCTGCATCCTTGCGCCAAGCGGCCGGCGGATTTTACTGGATTACAGCGACCCCGCCAAGCCGGTATTGGCAGCCAGGCTGCAGGAGCTTTTCGGCTTGACCGAAACACCGCGTATTGCCGGCGGAAAAGTTCCGCTAACGCTGCAGCTGCTGTCGCCGGCCTGCCGTCCAGTACAGGTAACCACAGATCTGGCCAGCTTTTGGCGTCAGGCCTACTATGCAGTAAAACGGGATCTCGCCGGCCGGTATCCCAAGCATTATTGGCCTGATGATCCCTTGCAGGCAATGACTGCCAAGCCGGTTAAACAGCGCAGTTAGCGTCTCAGGCGGAAAAAGACTGCATGCTAAGTCACCAGCCGGAGTTTTTAAGGAGTGAGACTAATGTTAAGTAAAATTAAGGCGGTCATTGAAAAAATAAAAGAACAACGCCCTTTGGTTCACCATATCACCAATTATGTTACTGCCAATGATTCGGCCAACATTACGCTGGCTGTCGGCGCATCGCCGGTTATGGCCAGTGAACCAAAGGAAGTCGAACAAATGGCGGCACAGGCGGCGTCACTTGTGTTGAATATTGGAACACTAAGTTCACTGACGGTTGAAGCAATGCTGGCCGCAGGACGGAAGGCCGCAGCCAAGGGTATTCCGGTTATTTTCGATCCTGTAGGGGCCGGGGCGACTGAATACCGTACTGCCGTCGCAAGGAGGATTCTGGCTGAAGTGAAGCCTGCTGTTATTCGGGGCAATATGTCGGAGATCACAGTTCTCGCTGGTGTGACTGCCGATATCAGAGGCGTGGATTCAGTAGCTGATGAAAGCAATGCCGAAAAAATCGCCGGACAGTTGTCGCAAAAGCTGGGCTGTGTCGTTGCAGTGACCGGGAAAACCGATTTTATTGCCAATGGCAATCAGGTGCGCCGCCTGGATAACGGCCATATTATGCTAACCAGGGTTACCGGCGCCGGTTGTATGAGTTCTTCACTGGTTGGCAGCTGCTGCGCCGTAACTGATGCGTTTACCGGAGCGGTAGCCGGCGTGGCAATGATGGGAATAGCCGGCGAAATGGCGCAACAGGCTTTGCAGCCGGGAGAGGGAACGGGATTGTTCAGGATGAGATTGTTTGATGCGGTATCGAGGCTGAATGGCGAGCTGTTAGGCCGCTATATCCGGCTTAGTTAGGCGGAGGTAGGGCGTGGCTTTGCAAAAATTAACCATGACAGCGTTGTTTATGGCAATAGGCGTTCTTTCGGCGCATATTGTGTATATCCCGTTAGGGGTCGCCAAATGTTTTCCCGTTCAGCATACCATTAATGTACTGGTTTCGGTATTTTTGGGGATGCGCTATTCGTTAAGCGCCGCGTTTGGCATAGCAGTGGTGCGGAATCTTGCCGGTACAGGCTCTTTGCTGGCTTTTCCAGGCAGTATGTTTGGCGCAGCCCTGTCGGGAATCATTTATCAAAAAACGAATAGTGTTGTTGGAGCCATAATCGGTGAAATGATTGGCACCGGCTTACTGGGGGGGCTTGTTGCCGTTCCCCTGGCCAAATATATTTTGGGAACCACAGCAGGCGCGTTTTTCTTTGTTGTTCCGTTTCTGATCAGCGCCGCCGGCGGCAGTTTAATCGCCTATGTTATTTATCTCACGCCAATCACTGCATTGTTTAGGGCTAAATTTGGCGAGTAAGCATTTGGTATATTAGGAGGTAATGTCAATGCCAAGTTTGGAAGTACATTATTTATTCAATAGTGGTTTTGCGGTTAAATCCGGACATAATTTACTGATCTTCGATTATTATCTTAATACGGCCGTTAATTTAGAACAATTGATTGACAACAGTGAAAATGTCTGGATTTTCTGTTCACATCGCCACGCGGATCACTATAATCCGGCAATCGGCCAGTGGCAGGACAAGGTATGCTCCTATTTTCTCAGCGATGATATTCGCTATGAGGAGGGCATTCGCCAGATAAAGAAGGAGAAAGTTGTCTTTATGACGCCATATGAGACGGCGGTATCAGGTGCATTGCGGGTGGCTACTTACGGTTCGACTGATGAGGGCGTTTCGTTTTATGTCGAAGTGGATGACTGGCGGCTGTTTCATGCCGGTGATTTAAACTGGTGGCATTGGAAGGGAGATACAGCTGAGAATATCCGGTTGGCTGAAGCCGCATTCAGGGCTGAAATGACGAAGATCGCTCATTTGAATTTGGATATTGCCTTTTTTCCAGTGGACAGCCGGCTGGAAGAGTACCGGGCGGCTGGGGTTGAAGTGTTTTGCCAGACTGTGACTGTGTCTCAGCTGATTGCCATGCACACCAGGGGGAAAGTGTGGTCGCCGCCGCCTAATTTCCCCGGGCAACAGCGGAACGTAACCGTGTGGTGCCCGGATCAATCAGGTGATAAAAGGATTTTTGCAAAAGAGAAGGATGTGTGAGTAATGAAAAAGTTATGGGTATTACTGTTGATGCTCGTGCTGCTGCCTGCTTTAGGCTGTTCCGGCAATCAAGCGAGTCCAACGCCTGCTCCGCCAGTTGCTGACAATACCGGCCAAACGGAAACTGCGGGCAAGAAAAACAGCCTGGCGTTGTTTGAAACATCCCAGGGAAATTTTAAAGTTGAATTATATGAAGATAAAGCGCCAGGTACTGCGAAAAACTTTATTACCCTGGTCAATAAGGGGTTTTATAATGGCCTGATTTTCCACCGGGTAATTGACGGATTCATGATTCAGGGCGGCGATCCCCAGGGCAATGGTACAGGCGGTCCGGGCTATACCATTGCTGACGAGTTTAATCGCAGCTTGCGTCATTCCTCGGCCGGAATTCTGTCAATGGCCAATGCAGGGCCTAATACCGGCGGATCACAGTTTTTTATTACGCTGGCTGCCACGCCCTGGCTTGATGACAAGCATGCCGTATTCGGCAAGGTCGTAGAAGGAATGGAAGTGGTGCAGGAAATCGGGAAAGTAAAAACCGGAGTGCAAGATAAACCGCTGACAGATGTCATTATTAAAAAAATTACGATTATCGAGTCTAAATAGTGGCTTATATTTATATTCTGGAGTGTTCTGACGGCAGCCTGTATACCGGTTGGACAATGAATTTAGAACACCGGGTCAGTTTGCATAACCGTGGGAATGGGGCCAAATATACCCGAAGCCGGAGACCGGTTAAGCTGGTGTATTTTGAAGAGCACCGAGACCGGAAAGAGGCGCAGAAAAGGGAATGGGCAATCAAACAACTGCCCCGCTCGGTGAAAATGAGCCTAATCGCTGATTTCAGCCGGAAGCATTGATGCAGCAGCGCCTCGGCATAAGGAGGTGATTCAGGTGATTGCGCCGCTGCAATTGCCTGAATTGGCAATACAGTGTTTACAGAGCGGAGTGCAAACTGGCGTGTTGGCTGTTAAGGCAAGCCTGCATTGTTGTAAATAAAGAAACGAATGAAATTTGCGTTCAGGTAATTGACATAATTATTTTGCTGTGATATCTTTATTAAGTCGCTGTGAACAGCAAGACAATCCCGGAAGCTGAATGCAGGGCCAAGGGTTAACATTCGAAGATTGCTGAAAAATTATCTTCGAAAAAATATATTGACACATATAAATTGGTGTGATAATATATAAAAGTCGCCAAAACGCGACGGCTTGAAAGAAAGAATGACGAAAGTGTTCCCTGAAAACTAAACAATGTAAGAACAAAAATGCCAGATGTGCCCTGAACAGTTCTACAGGAACTGTTCAGTACTAGCAGCATAAATGCTGCGTCGCGGTTGGAAAATCGCGAGTCAGTTTCTTAACTTTAAGAAATAAATAAAGAGCCATCAAGGTTCTTCATAATACTTTTATGGAGAGTTTGATCCTGGCTCAGGACGAACGCTGGCGGCGTGCCTAACACATGCAAGTCGAACGGTTTTTGGACGTTGGACTTTGGACGTTAGAGGTTGGAAAAAGCAAAAAAAGATTTGATCCAACATCCAATATCTAAAGT
>NZ_FNHB01000004.1:15754-207044 GCF_900104455.1 Dendrosporobacter quercicolus | reverse complement strand
ATGTAACACAAATCAATTGTGTTACATCGTTTGGATAGAAAATCGGTACATGCTACTACAATATAAAAAATAGACAAAGCACCGTTTTAGACAGGTACTTTGCCAACCAGCCCGGCAGGTATTCCTAGTGCTCTGTAATTCTAAACTTCCGGGTTCTTCTACAACATTCCTTCTGGGATTTTAAGCTGCAGAGCACTCATTTTCCTAAAGCCTGTTTGCCGTACAACAAGATAAAATTGCTACTTAAATCATACCATTTAATTGCTAAATCCGCAAACAACATTCTAGCCGGCTAGCCGGCGTTTTTTCCCCGGGAGAAATATTGACAGCCCCGCCGGTAAAATATGAGGAACGCATGCGACAGTAAAAATGCCAGAGAAACAGTAATAAAGGTAATCTGCCAGGACCAGGTAATATAATTGATCAGATTGGTATTGGCTTCAAGCAGGTATTCGATGATCGTAACAGCCGTGCTAAACAATACCGCATAACACAATTTAGTCCTGAATTTACGATGATCAACGGTTTGATTATACACTAGGCAGAGAACAGGCAAGACCCAGAACTCAAATAACATACTGGTGTCATATAGTTTGGGCCATAACCGTACCGGATATTCCAGCAAATTTGATTCGACCACCAGGCTGCCTAAAATTAGATTCAACTCTCCCTGAAATAAAAAAACAACAATCCACTCACGAAAATTTCGCCAGTCTATCGCAAACACAGCAATAAGCAATGTCGTAAATGCTGCAATTAAGCAAATGATATTTTCCGCATCAGGATTCATTGTTTCCCCCCTTTACCGGCGATTTGACAGACAATCATTGTTCAAAGTGCATTTGTATAAATAAAACATAAATATTCCCTATTTGCTATGCTCAGTATTCTCACAAATACCAATGTAGATACCCGAAAAATTTTAAAATACCACTAAGAAAGCACCCCTGCCTTAACCTAAGGCGCGGGGTGCTTCGGTTGCTGTTATGCTGTTACGATCGCTTTGCCAGCTCAAGAAGCTCGCTTACCGGTGTTGTCCGGTCAGTTAACACCGAAAAATACTGTCATGATGCGTTTCCAAAAACTTAGTATTAAAATCCCCTGACAAGAAAACTTCATGCTCCAGCAATTTTCGGTGAAATGGAATCGTGGTCTTGAGCCCGGCAATTTCAAATTCCGCTAAGGCCCGTTTCATCCGTTCAATTGCCTCCGGACGATTTTTGCCCCAAACAATAACCTTAGCCACCATAGAGTCATAAAACGGGGAAATGCGGTAACCGCAATACGCCGCACTGTCAATCCTCACGCCAAAACCGCCGGGAGCGACATATTGGTCGATTTTACCCGGTGACGGTAAAAAGCCTGCGGCCGGATCCTCGGCGTTTATCCGGCATTCGATTGCCCAGCCGGTGATTTGTACATCCTCTTGCCTAAACGACAGCCGGCGGCCTGCGGCAACTGCCAGCTGTTCTCTAACCAAATCTATCCCGGTAATCATTTCAGTCACCGGATGTTCAACCTGAATGCGGGTATTCATTTCCATAAAATAAAACTTGCCATGTCTGTCCAGCAAAAACTCCACCGTACCGGCGCCGTGGTATTGCACGGCTGCAGCGGCGGCAATTGCGGCCTGCCCCATTTCAGCCCGCAATTGCGGCGTAAGAGCCGGTGACGGAGCTTCCTCCAGCAGTTTTTGATGCCGGCGCTGAATAGAACAATCCCGTTCCCCCAGATAAGCGATGTTCCCCTGCCGGTCTGCCATAATCTGAATCTCAATATGACGCGGTTCTTCCAGATATTTTTCTAAATATACTCCGGCATTGCCAAAGGCCAGTTCAGCCTCGCGGCCGGCCTGCTGAATGGCTTGCCGTAATTGGCTTTCATCCCAGGCGACCCGCATGCCCTTGCCGCCCCCGCCGGCGGTTGCTTTGATCATTACCGGATAACCAAGTTCTGTTGCCAGAAGTACGGCGGAGTCAATATTTTCGATCAACCCGTCCGTCCCGGGAACAACTGGTACGCCGGCCTGCTGCATGGTGCTCCGGGCGACGGCTTTATCGCCCATCTTCCTGATCGCTTCCGGCCGGGGTCCAATAAAAATAATATCATAAGCGGCGCAGGCTTCAGCAAATGCCGCGTTTTCAGCCAGAAACCCATACCCCGGATGAATGGCATCCGCTTTCGCATACTGAGCCGCCGTTAGCAGGCTGGTCATTTTTAAATAACTATCTTTAGCCGCCGCCGGTCCGATGCAATAGGCCTCATCGGCCAGCCTTACATGCAAGGCCTCACGGTCGGCTTCCGAATACACCGCAACTGTGCCGATGCCCAATTCCCGGCAGGCCCTGATAATCCGCACGGCAATTTCGCCTCTGTTGGCGATTAAGACTTTTTTCATCATGGTTTGCTTCTCCTTAGAATACCAAGAAATACATTAACAGCACATTCGCGCCCAGCAACAACAAGGCTGTTGGTATTTGCACCTTGATTACGCCGTTCTTGTCGGGTAAATCCAGCAAAGCAGCCGGCACAATATTAAAGTTTGCCGCCATTGGCGTCATTAATGTGCCGCAGTAACCGGAAAACATCCCGATGGCCGCCAGAATTGCCGGATCGCCGCCGTGCATATTGACAATAAGCGGCAGCCCCACCCCGGCGGTCATGACCGGAAAAGCAGCAAAAGCATTACCCATGATCATGGTAAACAGCGCCATGCCAACCGTATAGGCAAACACCACCAGAAAACGATTGTCAACCGGGATAGCTGCGCTGACCAAATCGGATATTACCTGCCCTACCCCGGCAGCAGCAAAAACAGCACCCAAAGTGGCCAGCATTTGCGGCAGAACAGTTGCCCAGCCAATCGCATCAAACAGCCGGCGTGATTCTTTTACCGATTGTAACGGCTTATCCTTGGTCAGAGCCATCGCCGCCACCCAGGCCAGCACGCAGGCAACCCCCAGACTAACCAGCGTGACATTGGCTTTATCCAGCAGCTGTACGCCGCCAATTGTAACATCCTTTAAACCAAGTGTACCAATCACCGTAATAATCGGGATCAGCAGTGCCGGCAAAAACAACCAGCTGCCCAGTTTTTTGGCTTTCGCGGTACGGTCTGCAACCGTTGCCTCGGTATGCTTGCCCCCACAGACTCCGCCGCAGCCGGCAATGACCGCCATAGCGATTGCAATTAGCCCCATAGTCAGCGGATCAATCATATTTCCCAATAAAAAAGTAATCGCATACAACCCCCAAAAGGCGCCGGTCAGAAAACGTTTGGGATTGGCTGTGTCCCGCAAGGACAGCACAGCAACAACCGCTACCAAAATACCCAGGATATCGTAAATATGACTAAGACTAACAAGCATGTTTGTTCAACTCCTTTTCGCTCTCAGCCGCCTGTTCTACTTCCCGCTGAATGGATTTGTCCAATAACAGCAATCTGGTTCCATGAATAATAAAAGCTGTAATCGCAGTGGGAATACCCCATACGGCAATTTGCAAAGGTTCCAGGATGATGCCGTTTTGCTCAAAAAAGCCTTTCATCAATAGAATCGCCCCAAAGGCAATAAAAATATCTTCACCAAAGAACAAGCCGACATTATCGGCGGAAGCAGCGTAGGCTTTAATTTTATTTCTGGTAGCCTCCGGCAATTTGCCAAATTTGTTTTCGGCGGCAGCTTCAGCCATTGGCGCAATCAGCGGACGCACCAGTTGGGCATGGCCGCCCAGGGCAGTTAAGCCTATTGCAGCGGCGACTTCGCGAATAAACAAATACAATATCAGCAAACGACCGCTGGTAGCAGCTTTAATCTTACTGATCAGCGTCAGGGCCTGCTCTTTTAGCCCATTTCTCTCTAACAGTCCGATGACCGGTAAAGTTAACAAAAATAGTGGCAAATAGCGATTTTTGATAAAAGCCTCACCAAAAACGGTGAGAATTTTTTCTACCGGCAAATTACCGGCCAGGCCGGTGACAATACCGGCGACTACAACTACCAGCAAAGGGTTGAACCGTAAAGCGAATCCAATAATTACTACTGCAATCCCCAGAAGTGTCATACGATCTGCTCCTCTTTTCTATGTTTAAATGAATCAGACTATTTTAAGGTTTGCGCTTTACTAAAAATAAAGGCTGCCCATATTCCACAAACTCCTCGTTGCTGACTAAAACATCAACAATTTCCCCATCAACGCCAGCCGCAATTTCATTAAATAACTTCATTGCTTCCAGTACGCAAACCACTGTACCGGCAGTGACGGTCTGACCGACTTTGACCAGTGGCTCGCCGCCCGGTTCGGCTGCGGCGTAAAAAGTCCCCAGCATTGGCGCTACAATTTCCTGTAAGGCTTCCTGTTCCGGTGCAGGCTGCACCGTTTGCTCCCGCTTGGGCAAATCATCCGCTCGGGCAGGCAGACTTTCCGGCTTGGCTTCAGTCGCCTCCGGCAGCTGCCGGACTGTTGCCGCCTGCTTATTGATCGTCAGTCTTATCGAGGCCTGTTCAAGTTCAAAATGCTGGATGGAAGACTGATCAACGGCTTTAATGATCTCAATGATTTCAGCAGTGTTAAGCATAATACCCCTCCGTTCATGTTGGTCAGGCCAGTTTTAACTGCACTGCGGCCTGTAAGCTGCTAATTGTTTGCTCCCTGGACAGATACAGGCTTTCAGCCTGATCTACAGTGATTTCCTTAAATCTAATTTTCCCGCCTGGTTTTATTTGCGCCAGCTTATCCACATCCACTAACGCCACTTTGGCGATTTTAGGATAGCCGCCGGCCGTCTGCCGGTCGGCCAATAAGATAATTGGATTGCCGTCAGGCGGCACTTGGATAGCGCCGAGTGAAACGGCCTCCGAAATCATTTCCACCGGCTCTTTCAGTTGCAGGGAAACCCCGGTCAGACGGTAGCCCATACGGTCAGACTGCGTGCTGACCTGAAATATTGCCTGCCGGAATTGCTCCACACTTTCTGCGGCAAACAGCTCAAATTGCTCGCCTCTGATCACCCTGATCACAGCAACCGGCAAAGCCTGCCGGATATAACCGGCATCTGCATGCCAGGCCGGGGCCGTTATATCGCCGCCGGCTTGTTGGGCGAAATATTGTTTAAACCGGGCCGCCTGGGCCACCGGAGCATTGATTTCCAGGACATCCGCGGCCTGCAGCGCCCGCCCCTGGTATCCGCCGATGCCGGCTCGCAGATAAGTGCTTTTGCTGCCCATTATCGCAGCGATCTGATATCCGCCGGCGATTGCCAGGTAAGCCCGGCAGCCGGATTTACAAACGCCGAAGCTGAGAATGCTGCCTTTCTTTACATATACGGGCCGCCACAACGGCACTGGCCGGCCGTTTACCACCGGCGACAAATCACCGCCGGTAATTGCCAGCAGCAGGTCTTCATTGACCTGTAACGAAGGTCCAAGCATGGTAATTTCCAGTACAGCTTCCGTTTGTTCATTGCCCACCAAAATATTAGCCAGCCGTAATGCATACACATCCATGCCCCCGCTGGCAATCACGCCATATTTCTGATAGCCGTAACGCCCTAAATCCTGAATAGTGGTCAGTAAGCCCGGCCGCAATACCGTGATACTCACTGGCTTTCCCCCCCGTATTCGGCGTATTCCTGCGGGGAAATCGGCCGGAATTTAATGATATCTCCTGCTTTAAGTAAAGTGGGCGGATTATTTTGCGGGCAAAACAGTTCCAATGGCGTTCTGCCGATCAATTGCCAGCCCCCTGGCGTGGCAATCGGATATACGCCGGTTTGCATTCCGGCAATCCCGACTGTACCCGCCGGAATATTTAACCGCGGCGACTGCCGGCGCGGAGCGGCAATGCACTCCGGCATCCCGCCCAGATAAGGAAAGCCTGGGGCAAAACCAAGCATATACACCAGATACCGCCCCTGGGAATGGAGCTCAATCACCTGCTCAGCCGTTAGATGATTAAATTCCGCCACATACGCCAAGTCCGGCCCATGTTCGCCGCCATAGCACACCGGCACTTCAACAACTCTGGGTGCAGCCTCGGCCTGGGCAGACAATCCGCTGACGATATCCCGCAGCAAACCTCCGGTAAACTGATAAGCAGGCCGGTCTTTCTCCGCCGAATCCTGCTGCAGCTGCTTAATAACAGGCAAATCATAAAAAACAGTCACACTGGCAAAAGCGGCCACATACTCAATAAATCCGGGAAATGGCGCTTTATCCAAATGATCAATCAAGGCTTTTACCCTGTAATGAATTTCAGGAGAAATTCCTTGGCCAAACACAACCTTAACCGCCGTTTCCCCAACCGGCTGAATGGCTATCTCTGAATCAACCGCTATCTGCCTCAACGCTATCATCCGCTCCTGTCCATACTGTATTACTCTGCGTTATTGTTTGGCGACTGCCTGAACATCAATTCCCGCCTCCGCCAAAACGTTCCGTAAGTGACGGGCAAAAGTCAGAGCATGTAAACCGTCGCCATGAATACAAACAGTATCCGCCTGGATTTTAACCGCTTTTCCATCCCGCGACTGCACTGTCTGCTCCCGCACCATTTTAATGACCTGCGCGGCAGCCTGCTGATCATTTGTGATCATGGCATCCGCCTGACTGCGCGGCGTCAGCGTGCCGTCCGCTTGATAGGTCCGGTCGGCAAAAACCTCCTGAGCGGTTTTCAGGCCGAAGCGGCGGCCGGCCTTCACCAACGCACTGCCGGAAAGGCCAAACAGGATGAGTTCAGGATTTACTTTGGCTATTGCCCCGGCGATGCCATCCGCCAGGGCTTGGTTCTTCGCGGCCATATTATACAAAGCCCCGTGCGGCTTTACATGCCGCATTGTCCCTCCTTCCGCCTTGACAAAGCCGGCCAGTGCGCCAATCTGATAAACCACCAGATCGTAAGCTTCCTCAGCGGTAATATCCATAGCTCGGCGGCCAAACCCAACCAGGTCCGGCAGTCCCGGATGAGCGCCGATGTCCACGTTATTGTCCAGAGCCAGCCTTACCGTCCTGCGCATTACCGCAGGATCACCGGCATGAAAGCCACAGGCAATATTGGCTGAAGTGACAAACTGCAGAATTTCCTGATCCCGGCCCAATTGATAAGCGCCAAAGCTTTCACCCAAATCACAATTTAAATCAACCCTGTAAGCCATAACATCCTCCTAAAGCTGTCATTGCAAGACCTAAAGCCGGCCCTGTTCAATGCCTGTAACGGTGTAGAATGAAAAAAAAGGCGCTTCAAACAAAACAAAATCTGTTTTGTCTGAAGCGCCTTCGCTTCGTTCATTCTATTGCACTAACTACCTTGTCACCTATCATAGCATTCAGAAAGCTTGCCGTAAAATTAAAAAAATTAATACGGCAGTTCAATTTTATTGAACTTCAAATCATCCGGCAGACAGGCACAATTCAGCAAAATGCTCATAGCAAATGTTTTCCAGGCGCAGCGCGGCAAGAGCCGCCTGTTCGTCCATTTTGACAAAACGAATGACATCGCCCGGCTTGGCTTGGGCCAGAACAGGCAAATCAGCCCAAAAAACCGAGCCTAGTTTGGCAAATCCGCCGGTTGTCTGATGGTCGGCTGTCATGATAAACGGCATGCCGTTGGCTACGATTTCAATTGCTCCCTGACACATGGCGTCAGAGATAATATCTACTTTATCCAGCGCTTTAAGTTTGGGGCCTTGTAACCCGTAACCAATCCGGTCAGCCTTTGGAGTAACTTTGTAGGCCTGCTGAAAAAATGTTTCCAGGGTTCCGGGCGCAAACATATCCGCCTGCGGCCCCAGCATAACGCTTAACGTGATTTCATTGCTATACCGGCGACTATACGGTAAAGCCAGTCGCCGGGGAATCGCCGGCGTTTGAAAGTCAGCGCCAACATACAGTACATCCCCCGGCCGCAGACTGCGGCCCTCATGTCCCCCTATTTTGGCTCTGGTATACGTCGAACGGCTCCCCAGCACCGGCGGTACATCAAATCCGCCCCGTACAGCCAGATAGGTGCGATATCCGTTCAAAACACCGCTAAACCGTACTTCTCCGCCTTTCGGGACAAAAAAGGATGTCCAATTTTCAAGCTTGGCATCCTTCAGCAGCCCCTGCATATCAGCGCCGCATACTGCGATAAGCTGTTCTTCATCAAATTTAAAAGCAGCGCCGGCGGCCGTCATTTCAAGAACCGCCGCCTCCGGCCGGTTGCCGGCAAGCAGATTGGCCATCCGGGCGGCATACCGGTCCATAACGCCGGCAATTGGCAGGCCATAAGCCTGATAACCCCAGCGCCCTTCATCCTGAACTGTTGTAAAAGCACCTGGCTGAATGATCGTTATCAAGAATATTCCTCCTGTCTGAACGGATTGCTGCTGCCTTTCGCCTTTTTACTTTAACACAAAGAAGCCGAAAACATTCCCCGAGTTACCTGGCATTCACGATGGCCGTGAAAATTAACGCCGGTAATCCCGGGGATGGCATTGCAAGCTATTGTATAGAACCGGTGCTGATCATTTCCTGCTCCAGCTCGCCTTCCTCAGGAAGATACACCCCGGCCCGCACCTGACGGCGAAGGTCAAAATATTCCTCCAGGCTAATCTGATAAAAGTGCAGGTAATCGCCGGCAGAAACAAAAAAAGGCGAGGAGCTGCCGGGATCAAAGGCCTTAAGCGGCGTACGGCCGATCAGCCACCATTCACCCGGGCTTTCGATCGGATATACGCCGGTCTGGTTACCGCCAATGCCGACAGAGCCTGCCGGAATATTGGCCCGCGGCTTTTCCTGGCGCGGCACGGCAATTTTCTCCGGCATGCCGCCCAAATAGGGAAAGCCCGGCGTAAAGCCCAGCATATAAACCAGATACGGTCGCCCGGTATGCAGGGCAATGACTTCGTCCAGCGATACATTGGCATACCGGGCGACAAACTCCAGATCAGGCCCCAGCACACCGCCATAGCAAACCGGCACCCGTACCACTCTTGCCGGTAAAGTTTGTTTATTTTGCGGCTTAATGCCGCTGAGCAATTCCTTAATCAAACTGCTCAAAGCTTCACGTGCAATCGTAAATGGGTCAAAATATACGGTAAGCGACCGGTAGGTCGGCACAACCTCAATAACCCCGGCAACCCGGACAGCAGACAGACGGCGGGACAGCTGCTGTACAAGCCCGTTCATTTGCGGTGAAATCTCGTTGCCAAACTCCACCACCAGACCATGCTCCCCCGCCACCAGCAGCTTTACCTGTTGTTTCAGCTCCCCGATCATGTTCATCTCAGCCTCCGCCTCTCATTTTAACAGTCTTTCCCTGACCAGCCTGATAAACGAACTAATATTGTGCGACAACCATTTCTCTTTGTGATATACCATAAAAGCACTTGTTTGCAATTCCGTTCCCTCCCAGGGCAAAGCAACCAGGGTCCCGGCCGCGATTTCCTCCTTTACGGCAATCAGCGGCAAAACAGTTATCCCCAGGTTATTAACGGCAAACTGCTTAATGGTCTGGATCTGGCCAATTTCCAATATCGACCGGGGGCGCACCGAAGCCTTAGCCAGTTTTTTTTCCAGCATGCTCCGGTAAATACTGCCGGCTTCGACAAAAATCAGGGTCTGCCCTTTTAAATGCCTGGCGTCGATCCGCTCCAGACGGCTCAGCTCATTGCGGGGCGAGGCAGCCAGAACAATAGGTTCAGACCACAGGAAGCTGGCGACCAGATCATGGTCGGAAATGGTTTTCTCTAAAAAAAAGGCAATATCCATCATGTTCTTGCGCAGCAAAAGACGAAAGTCACTGCTTATGCCAAATTTTAGTTTTAATTCAACCTCAGGGTATAAAGAAATGTATTCCTGTAACAACTCACTCAAGTGATATACGCATAACGACTCAGGCATGCCAATAATGATCGGCCCGCGCGGCGAGGCCGAATGATCCAGATCATTCTTGGCGTCCTCAGCCAGCCTGGTAATGCTATCAGCGTACTCATAAAGCCGTTCTCCGTCGGTTGTCAGCATAAGCTGATGGCCAAAACGCTCGAACAGCACGGTATTCAGCTCTTTTTCCAGCAATTGAATGTGGGTGGTTACCGAAGACTGCGTATAGCCAAGAAATTGGGCTGCCTGAGAGAAACTCCCTAATTTTACAATGCACATAAACGTCCGTAACTGCCTGATTTCCAAAGAATTATCACCTCCAAACCCTTTCGCCCTGCCGCGTT
Source organism: Dendrosporobacter quercicolus (assembly GCF_900104455.1). Taxonomy (NCBI): domain Bacteria; kingdom Bacillati; phylum Bacillota; class Negativicutes; order Selenomonadales; family Sporomusaceae; genus Dendrosporobacter; species Dendrosporobacter quercicolus. The sequence continues at coordinate 196,843 of NZ_FNHB01000004.1, read as the reverse complement.
TTGACCGGCGCTCTGTAGCCACCGCGGCTGAGCGCGAAGCATCTCGTAAGAACCTGGAAGCGCAGGGGTTATTGAGCGCCAGGCATAAAGCCAATGATCAGCCAAATTAGTACAAAGCTGATCAGCATGGTTAGATTAGCCAGCGCGCCGACAAACTTTTGATCATAATGAAATTCCAGCGCAAACGGAATTGCCGCAACATATACGGGAAGAATAAAACCCAGCAGCAGCGTGTATTTCAGCATATCATCAAACGGCAGGAAATAAAAACATAATCCGCCTGCGGCCAGGCCGATCGCATAGCGCAGCGCTAAAATCCTGACCATATTGCGCCAGTACGCCGGGTTAAAGGAAAAACTCAGATGAATGCCCAGCAGCAGCAAGGATAACGGCATATTGGCCTTAGCCAAAATCCCCGTAATCGCTAAAACAGTGTCCGGAAACCGGAATCCGCTCACCGCCATACAAAATACCAGCACATAGGTCAGCAGCGGAACCGACTTCATCAGTCTCAGAACAATACTTTTCAGCTCCAGCTTCAGGCCATCTGCTGAAAAATAGCCTGCCACCAAATAACATACACCGAAAATAACCAGTGAGTTGCCGACATCGAACATACCGAAATACTGCAGCCCGGCCTGGCCCCAGACAGCCTCCGCCAGGGGATAGGCAAACAGACCGATATTAAATCCCGGCAGCAGCATGCCCAGCATGCCCCTGGTACTTCTCATTTCCCTGCGGAAAACAACCAGAGCAATGACAGTCATCCCTAAACAGTATAATGTACTGATTACCGTAATCATAATCAAAGAAAAATCAATTTGTATCCTGCTGAAGGTCGTAATAATTAATGCCGGCAAAGTAATATTAAAGATGATTCTGGCCAGTCCTTCGCCGTCCGTTTCTTTCACAACCGCCAGTCTTTTAACCATGTACCCCAAAGCAATAATCAATAAAGACAGCAAAAATTGCTCATTAACATTGTTCATATTGTGCTCCATCACTATTAGAAAGTCAGGTACGTATCATGATTCTATTCCGCCGTTCATAAGCAATGACCGAAAAATACGCAAAATTCATCAAAAGCCAAACGATAGGCGCTGTCAAGCCCGGTACACGCAGCTCTTAACAGTGCCATCGTTCAGTGTCGCCTTTGATCACTTTTTGCGTACTTTGCGGTCAAGTCTGAATTGACGGATTAGCTGTTATATTAAATTGTAAACTTTTTAATCACATTTTGCAACTCGTCAGCCATTTTAGCCAGGGACTGACTTGATGCGGCAATTTCTTCAATAGAAGCCGACTGTTCTTCACTGGCAGCCGATACGGTATGGGTCTGATCGGCCGTTTGCCTGCTGATCTGATCAATTTGCCGGATTGACGTGACCACCTGATTACTGCCGGCCGCCATTTGCTCAATCGCAGCGCTGATATCGCTCATCTGCTCCGAAACCTGCCGGATGAGCCTTTCAATATCGGCAAAAGCCAGTCCTGCTCCTTCAACTACCTCGGTGCCCACCCGGACCTCGGTCGTTCCTTTACTCATCGCGCTAACCGCTTCCGTCGTGTCAAGCTGGACTTCGTTAATCAGTCCCGCGATCTGACTGGCCGCATGCTGCGACTGTTCCGCCAGCTTGCGCACCTCGTCAGCGACAACGCTGAATCCCCGGCCCTGCTCGCCGGCGCGGGCAGCTTCAATGGCGGCATTTAACGCCAGTAAATTGGTTTGACCGGCAATACCGGAAATAGTCTCAACAATCTGCCCGATCTCTTTGGAACGCTCGCCCAGCTTAGCCACGACACCGGCGGAATGATTGACCGTTGTTTCAATGCTTTGCATTTGATTTACCGCCTGGGTCAGGGAATTGCGCCCGGCAGCGGCAGCCTGATTGGCTTGTTCGGCCACAGCCGCCACAGTATTGGAATTGCCGGCAACCTGCTGAATGCCGGATGACATCTGCTCAATTACGGTCACTGTAGCATCAACCGCCGTCACTTGTTCCTCCGTTCCCTGAGCAATATCGCTTACGGTCGCCGCAACCTGATTGATCGCCTGCGCTGACTGCTCCGCTCCTTCTTTTAACTCCGCCGCCGAAACGGTAACCTGCTCGGTTGCCAGCCCCACCTGGCCAATCAAACTGCGCAGGTTGCCGGACATTTGCTCAAAAGCCATGACCAGAATGCGAATTTCATCGTTATCGTTATAGCGGACGGTATTTACCGCCAGATTTCCCTGCGCAATTGCTGTTGCCACTGTGACAACTTCACGCAGCGGCCTGGCAATCCGGCGGGAAAAGGCGACGCTCAACGCCAGGGCCAGAACTACCGTTGCCGCAATTGCGGCAATAATAATTCTGGTCGCTGCCGCAGAGGCCTCCCGGCTTTCCCGCACCCGCAAATCCATTCGCTCCGTTAAAAACGTACTGCATTCATCCAGCGTTGTTTCCGCCTTGCGGCTGGCTTCACCGGCGCCGGCCAAATAGCTTAATGCTTGCTGCGCTCCCTGCTGCTGATGAATTTGAACGGTTTTTTCCGTTGCCTGGTGGTAACTGCTTAACACTGCCCGCATTTCCTGCAAGCGCTGTTTGCCTTCCGGCGTAATCAGATTTTTTTCCAGACTGTCCAGTAGCGTCTCCGCTCTTTTCCGGGATTCATTATATTGCTGCAAATAAGCAGCATCGCTTGTCAATAGATAGCCTCTAGCCAAATAGCCCTGGTTTTTCAGTTCCATATTTAACTCCTTTATGTCAAAAACCAGGGGGGCGCTGCGATAAATCAGATTTTCATAACTCTCCCGCACTTCATTGTTTTTGTTGGTTTCATAAACAATCAACAATAGAAAAATTGCAATAACCGCCAAAACAATCATGACTATTTTCGTGCCAATGCCAAACCGTATTTTGGTCTCTTCCATATTAAGACTCCCCCTCCGCAAAGTGCAAATCAGCCCAAATTATAGCACCAGTTGCTCTGACTGTCTACAATAAGACAGTTATTAAATCATTTGTCTTTTCTATGTACTCCATTGGTACTCCTGGTCTTTCCCCCTAGGCTGTCGAGCAAGCGACTGTCCTTGCACCGCACCGTTTTCATCAAGCAGGCCGGCGCAACCCTTTAGTCGCAAAAACAACCTGCGCTCATTACTGAACACAGGTTGTTTGCCTTAAACTTACCGCTACCGGACATAACTGACAACCTTGCCTTTACGGACAGGCGCGGCAACTGCTGCGGCTTTTTTATAGCCGGCGACAACGGAATACAACGGCTGATAACCCTCGGGCAGCTGCAGCCGTTGTTTGAAATAGGACGCTTTATCACCGGCAAACGCGAAAACAGTGAGATTGACCCAGCAAGCGCCCAGCCCCAGAGCTTCGGCGGCCAGCAGCATATTCTGGACGGCGGCGGCGCAATCAGCTCCAACCAGCAGCGCGCCCTCACGGCCTGAAACCAGAATTACCGTCGGAGCGCCATAAAAGATATTCAACCGCTTATTTTTACCCAGTTTTTGAACATGCTCATCCTCAAACCTGGCGGCCGCTTCCTTGGCGCTTGTGTTCAGTTCAGCCAGCAGAGCGGCATTTTGAATGACCGTAAAATGCCACAATTGCTGATTGACTGCGCTTGGCGCATATTGGCCGGCTTCCAGTATCGCCTGCAGCTCGGCCTCCTGAATCTGCTCCTGGCGGTAACTGCGAATGCTGCGGCGTTTTTTTATTGTTTCCAGTACGATATTCACTGCCATGCCGGCGCCTCCTTGTCACACACGATCTACTGTTTTGAATAAAGCTGCTCCACCGCCCGTTTAGCCCAGCCGGAATCCTGCAGTACAGCCCGGCCCACCCCAATAAGATCGGCTTTGCCGGCGGCCAGCAATTCCTCTGCCGCTTCAGCCTCGGTAATCCCTCCGGTCAAAATGACCGGAACCGTCACAGCCTGCTTAACAGGCGCGCTGAGTTCTGAGAAATAGCCCTGCGCCGTGCTCTCAGGATTGACATAACCCGAAAATCCCCCGGAAATGTCAATCACATCCACACCGGCCTCAACAAACGCTTGCGCGGCAAGGATGCTGTCAACAACTGTTGTTCCGCCTTCTGTAAAATCTCCCGCCCCAAGCCTCAGCAGTACAGGATAATGCTTGCCCACAGCGGCCCTGACGGCGGCAATCACCTCTAAATGAATTTTGATGCGGTTGAATACGCTCCCGCCATATTCGTCAGTACGCTGATTGGTCAGTGGCGAAAAAAACTGGTTAAGAAGATAACCGTGCGCCGAATGAATCTCAACACCGTCAAAGCCGGCTGCTTTCACGCGCCCGGCGGCTAAGGCGAAAGCTTCAACCACCGTTTTAATTTCCGCGCCGGTCAACGCCTGGGGAATGCCACCCTGGCGGGGGTTGACAACCGCCGATGGACCAACCGGCTTAATCCCGGTAATCTCCTCACTGGCGGAGCTGCCGGCATGATTAAGCTGAACAACGGCTTTAGCGCCGCTGCTCTTGATAACGCCGGCCAGCGCCCGCAATCCGTCAACCACGCTGTCGTCCGCTGCCGATAGCTGGTTCGCGCTGGCTTTGCCTGCTTGCTGGATATAGCTGTGTTCGACAATAACCAGCGAAAAATAGCCGCCGGCGGACTTCTCCCGGTAGTAATCAAGAATTGCAGCACTCACTTTCCCATCCGCCTCAGCCTTGGCAGTCGCCATTGGCGGCATCACCAGACGGTTGGACAGACCCAATGCCCCTGTAGAGAGTGGCGTAAGTAAATAAGACATTCAGACACCTCCTGCTTTAAATACCACAGTCGTCATACGGTTTGTTTCAGCAATTTGGCCATGTTCCGGCCAAGCGTACGGAAAGTTTCCTTACCCTCCTCATCCTGCTGGACATCACCCGGCTCTAAAGCCAGCGTCATATTCCAGTAACTGGAGCCGGGAATAATCATCTCAGCAATGCCAAAAAAGAAATTGATGGCTGAATAGGTAAACGTGGCGCCCGCTCTGCGGACAGACACAACCGCCGCGCCTACTTTTCCCCGCAGCAGCGTCCCGCCGTTGGCTTTCGAAACATAGCCGCAGCGGTCGATCAGCGCTTTCACCTCCGTCGACACATTGCTGAAATAAGTCGGCGAACCGATAATCACACCGTCCGCCTCCTGTATCTTGGCAATAAATGAATTGATCTCATCATCCTGCCTGATACAGCGGTTATTCTGCGTTTCCCAGCACCTGTTGCAGGCCAGGCAGCCAAAAACCTTGCGGCCTCCTAACTGAATGACTTCAGTTTCAATTCCTTCTTTGTGCAGTTCAGCCAGAACAATTTGAATACTTTGCGCCGTATTTCCATTGCTCCTGGGACTGCCGTTAAACGCCACAATCTTCAATAAAACCAACCCCTTTGCATAGCATTACCGGTTCTTGCCGGAAGTATTTAACCTTATGCTAAGGTTAATCAATCAAATTCGTTTTTACAAGTACGCACTTATTGGTAGCATAGTATCCATTTGGATACCATCAATAGTATGCCAAAAAATAGTCCTGCGGCAGCATTGCCGCAGGACTATACAACTTTGCCAAGACACTAGGATCCAATAGAACGCTTTTTCAGAATACGCATCTCCAGCTGAATAAAAAGCGATGTTTTCGACAAGGAAAATACCATGAGCGCCAGCCAGATAAAAGTGAAGGAAAGAAAATGAACAATAGTAAAACTCTCATGGTAAAGAAATATGCCCAGCATTAATCCAATGGTTGGCGACAAATATTGAATTAAACCCAGTACTGTCAGCGACAACTGATTGGCGCTCCTGGAAAATAACAGCAGCGGAATGGCTGTGACAATCCCGGAACCCGCCAGCAAAACCGAGGTTAAGGACAGCGGCAGGCCAACCAGGCTGCCGGCCGCCTGCAAGTATACCAGATATCCGAGGGCAAACGGAGTAATCAGCAGCGTTTCCAACGTGATACTGGTAATCGCGCTAACCCGGGCCACCTTTTTGCAAAGCCCGTACAGGGCGAAAGAAATTGCCAGCGTTAAGGATACCCAGGGGACAGACCCAAAATGCACCACCATATTCAACACGCCAATCGCGGCCAGAGCTACCGCTGCCAATTGCCAAAAAGACAATTTCTCCCGCAGAACCAGAATGCCGATCAACACATTAAATAAAGGATTGATATAATAGCCCAGACTTGTTTCAATTACCCTGTTGTTATTCACTGCCCAAATATAGACAAACCAGTTAATGCTAATTAGCAGCGCTCCCGCAGCCACGCCCAGAAATTTTTCAGGTGAAGCCGCCACTTGCCGGCATTCGGTGCAAAAAGCCTTATGCGTGTTCAGTATTACCAGAACAACTGCCATAAAAACAAATGACCAAACAATCCGTTGCGCCAAAATCTGCTCTGGCGGGACTTCGCTGACAAGCTTCCAGTAGATGGGCAATACCCCCCACAAAATATAAGCTCCGGCTGCCATCATCAGGCCATTGGCGCCTTTTTTTGTCTGTTCCATTGACAATCTGACCTTTCATATAGGATATCCTACTTCTCAATTCTTTTGGCGCGGCATTGGCGCTTCAACCGGCCCGGTCTGAAGCGCGGCCTTTACACCCATTTGCAGTAAAATGCGCTGTACCGGCAGCACCCTCAGAATAATCAGGCAAATTGCCAGTTCCGGCCCCAGATAAGCTGCGTTAAAGGACAGGGAATACCAGTAAGGCGATACGCCGGGCGGCGCATAACTGGCAAAAAAAACCGCGCCGGAAATAAAGTGGCAGGCAAACCGGCCAAGAATGCCGGCGGCAGCCCCCAGATACATCCGGTTCCTGAAATAGCCAGCCAGGCCAAGGGCCATATAGGGCAGGGGATAATCCAGAAGCAGCTGCACCGGATGCAGCAGATAAGGGTCCTGGATCAAATTGATCATTCCATAGGCAAAACCGGCCAGATACCCGCCAGCCGGTCCGTACCGGAAAGCGATCAATAACAGCGGAATCATTCCGCCCGGCGTTATGCTGCCGCCCTGGGGCAGGTGAAACAGGCGAAACGTATGCAATATTACCGTTACGGCGAGTAAACAGCCAATATGAACAAGCATCAGCGTGCTTATTCTCCTTTTCCTGCTATAAGCTAACCCGGACAGCAAGACAGCCACTGCCGCCAGCGTAAAAATACCTGCCTGGTGTTCAAGCAGCAACGCCGGTTTACTGCCCAGTATCATTTCCATCCGCTGCATCTCCATTCCCTCTGCACAATTTTTTGAAACCCCGGCGGAGCCAGCTTGCGCAAAGCCCACCCTTCACCTGCCGAAAATAAAATAGTTTCCGGTTCATAAAACAAAACGCGGGCATTCCGCATAAGAATGCCGCGCTATACGCAATCGCTTTCCCCCCGGCTTCCCGGAACAGGGCAAACAGCCCCTTGGTCTGCCGTTGCTGCACTTCCCTAACAAGTCTTTCATGCCGTCGCCGGTACTTCCGTCCCCCGTAAGCAGGGCTATCTATCTCTATAGTATTGGGCCGACCGGTATTTGTCAACAGCAATAAAGCATTACCGGCCGGCTAAAGACTCTTCATCCCAGCAAAAATAAATACCCAGCCAGCCAGTCTTAATGCTTACCGTAATTTGCGTACCCGCCAAACGGTTGCTTACGGCATAAGGCAGGGAATCCTCCAGCTCAACACCGTCCAGCGGCCAGTGAACGCCATCAATACATACCCCTGAGCAATGCCCGCCCAAAGGCAGCAGGGAAACGGCCTGCGGCGGCGCGGTTACTTTTATTTCCGCTGAATCCCCGCCCTTTAATAAAATTAGTGCTTCCCTTTCGTCCGCGGCGCAGCAGCCCCACAGGCCAAAGCCTTCGCCGCCCTTCAATGAATAAATATTGCTAAAGGCATGATCAAAACGTCCTCCCCATACCCCGGTTACAACAACCATTGCCTTTCCGTACACCAAACCGGCTGTTTGCAAAGCCAGCTGCAAATCCGTTAACGTCTTCTCCGGCGGATAACGGTCCACCGGAATGCCCAGCTCCTTTCCCCAGGCCCAGTCCGCCCTTGCGGCGCTGTCTCCGTCGCCAATCAGCCGTTCCGGCCTGATCTTGCCTGCCCGGCAAACCTCAATACCACGATCCACACACCATACTGGACAACGCCCGGCAACCTGAGCCAGCCAATCCGCAGCCGGCCGTCGTCCTCCGGCGACCAGTAAAAGCTGCGCCTTGGGCAATTCCCGGCCAAAAACACAAGACAACTGAGGCAGTTCCAAAACATTCTTCATCTCATTTTCCTCGCCCTCAACAATGGTCTCGTTTGCTGTCTCGCCGGCAAATAAGGGGCTGACACGGTAGAACGCCCGCCAGCAATCCAAAGACGGCAACGCAGCAATAGCTGAAAGCCATTCAACAGGGGACAGGTCTCCCTGTTTTTTGCTAAGCCTTAAGTATCACCGAGGAGCGGAAGATCGTTATGCAAACGGAGGTTAAGCGACAGCTCCTTGCAGTATTGATTATTTACGAAGATTGGGCGAGTCCAGCCAGAAGCCGGAAACGTAGAGCTGCCCGTTAAGCTCGCTTACAACAGTCCGGACAACAACCTTTTGCTGTTCCTTGCTAAAAACGGCATGATAAATCATGATTTTGTAGCCGTCCTTTTCTTCCATCCCGACAAATTTCCGGGAAATATAATCACCAATTTTGGCTTTAATATCAGCATGTATTGTCCTAAAATGTGCTTCGGAGAAATTTTCTTTCATGCCCTGGTCAAAATCGCTGGAAAATTTGCGGTAATTATTTTCATTTAAGCCGGTTAACAGCCTGTCGGTAACAGGATCCGCCGCAGCTTCGGCGCCGCCGGCCAGGGAAAACAGCAATACTACGATTAAGAGGCATACTTTTTTAATAGCCATTGAACATTCCCCCTAATTCATTGATTACTTAATATATTGGCTTGTGCACCGCAAAATCCCTTTTCCGAAAGGAAACGAAATGCAAACTACTTCTCCCCCTGTTGACCAGGCTGCTGCAAAAAGATAATAATATCGCCTGCATTCCGGTACCGGGGCGGCAAATTGGCCAAATCAGCCGGATTTTCAGTATACACCGGAGTGATTACCGCTACTTTCAGCTCAGGCCGGAGCATTTGCAGTTTTTCCACTACGCCCAGCCGCTGCCGGCTGTGAAAATCCCCCTGATAGTGAATTAGTTTATAGTCAGGCCGCTGTCTGAGAAAATCGGCGATGCTTTCCGCCATTGTATCATCCTTCAGGCACTGGGCCTTGTAATAGCGATCCAGGTTTTCCGCTCTTACCGGCATTTGCCCGCTGCCCATTAGGGCCATAAACCTGCGCCGGTATTCTCCGTCCGGAGCGGAGTGAAGCTGCGGCAGATACATTTCCAGTTCAGCCCCGACTCCCGCCAGGGAACCCGTTTGGGCGTAATGGGCCGCCGCCTGGCGGGGAATATTTGCGGCCAGCACCGGCAACGCCTGCGCCTTGGCAAATTCGACCAGAGGACGGTAAGCCTGACGGTAATTTTTCCAGGGCCGGGACTTGTCCAAAAATTCAACTTCGGTAAGCCTGCCTGCCAAATAACTGTCAAGCTGCCCCTGCACATCGCGTTCAAACATTTCCAGCGACACGGCCAGCTTATTGTCCCTGGCAAAAACATTTTGTAAAAGTCCGTACTCCAGCTGGTGCAATACATCGTTGTCATGATACTCGCCAAAAATAATTACCTCATAGGGATCCAGCACTTCCGCCAGCTGTCCGCGTTCCAGCTCGCGGCCGGCGGCGGTGTAAATCCGGACATCAGGGCCGGCCGCCGCCGCCGCAGGTATGGCCATAACCAAAATCACCGTCAAGATGACGTTTAACATTCCTCTCATAGTTTAAAGGTCATGCCCGCTTGCAGGATAGCACCCAGCAGGTTGAGCTCGATATCTTTTTTATTGAAAATGTTTTCCACGCCGACATAGCTGCTGAAATTGTCGTTCCACTTCTTATTCACTGAGATATTCCATAACGCATAGGTTTTGTTGATTTTACTGCTGGAGGAATAGAGATAGTCTTTCTTCCATTCGTTCCACAGTACGGCGCTTATGCCGTTTTCCTTGCTGTCGTCATAGTGCAGCTGCACCGTTCCCTGCTGCTTGGCGCGTCCTTCCAGCCTTTGTCCGCTTGTGCCGGTGGCGTCAAGATAAGTATAATTCATCTTCAGGGTAATTTTATCGCTTAAATGGCGTCCGATTTCAAATTCCACCCCGTCAATGTCCGCTTTATCCTCGTTGAGATAAGTCGAGTCAGCCCGCATGCCGACGCCTGGAATGAAAGAAACCTTGGTCTTAGTGCTGATGAGATCGGTGACATCATTCACAAAATAGGTGAGTTTTCCAAAAGTGGCTCCCTTCTCGCCTTCTATGCCCAGTTCATAACTGGTTGATTTCTCCGGCTTCAAATCGGGATTGCCGGTGACATGCACGGTCATGCCGCCCATAATTTTGGTCATCTCCATATACATGTCGTCCAGCGTCGGGGCTTTAAACCCCTTGCCCACATTGAGCTTTAAACGATAATGATCATTCATTTTATAGGTCATGCCCACTTTAGGGCTGGCGCTGCCGGAGAACTTGTTGCTGTCATCATAACGCACGGAAGGAATGATCAGCAGGCGGTCATTGACCAGCCACTCATCCTGCACGTAGAAAGCGGAATAATCAATATCAGCCTGTGAGCCTTGCTTTGTCAGATTGCCGTAAGTGATATCAAAGACTTTGTCATTTGTGCCGATCCGCGTTCCCCGGTATTTTTCGGTCCGGTATTCACCGCCTGTCGTCAGCAGATGCCGGTCGCCGATCTGGGTGGACACATGGCCTTCCAGCGTCCAGGTTTTCCGCTTGGATACATCAAAATCCGCCAGGGAGCCGTCGGCCAGCAAAAAGCCCTTGTTGGTCTTATCATGTTCACCGTAGTACGTTCTTATCTGATAATCACCGTTTGACGTTTTGCCCCGGAACCCCAGGCTGTACTGATCGCGGGTATTTACATAATCGTCATTGCGCAGCGCTCCCGACGTTTCGGTGCTGCGGCCGTTTAAATCCTCCCGCAAAAGATTGACCGAAACATCCAGATACTGGTCTCCGGCCAGATCATAGGTGCCTTCCATATTCAGGTTTTCCCGGCGGCCAAACTGGTTTTTGGTGGTATTGTCGGCATTTTCATAGGCGTCGGTTTCCGTCCGGTCGGCGCTGATAATCCAGGACCACTTGCCGCTTTTGCCGGTGTCATAGCGCATCGCATAATTGTCGCTGCCAATGCTGCTCTTATCGGTATAGCGCTGGGGACTTAACGAAAATGTAAATTGTTCCTTCTCGGGCTTGCGGGTAATAATGTTGATGACGCCGCCCAGGGCATCCGAACCGTAGAGCGAGCTGACCGGCCCCCGGACAATCTCAATACGCTCCACGTTCTCCATATTGATCCGCTCCAGCTCATAGGAATTGGCGGTAGAATAACTGCCCTCCGAAACCAGCCGTTTTCCGTTGACCATAATCAGAGTATGTCTTGTTGACATGCCGCGTACGGTTACATCGCTGCCGGCCATAGCCGGACTGCCGACATTGATGCTTGTCGCCATTTTCAGGGCGTCAGCCAGATTATTCGCCCCGATTTTGTCCAGATCTTCCCTGGTGATCACCTCAACCGCCGAAGGCGTTTCCTTAATTTCCTGTTCGGTCCGGGTGGCGGTAACCACCACATCCCTGGTGTTAACCGCTTCTTCAGCCGCATAAACCGGCATAGTCAGCGCCGCCAGTACCGACATAGCAAGCAATGTCAGCTTTTGGCCATGAAAAGGTTTGTTCATTGTCCAATTCCCCCTAATAAGTAATTGAAAATAAAAAAACTCCATGCGGTTAAAACCGTCATGGAGCTCACAGGCTCTCAAAGCTTCCGGGTATCAGCCCTGGGCAGCAATTGGCTGCACTTCCACCGCATGTTCGCCGTCTAAAAGGGCATGCAGGCATTCCAATACCGACTGGGCAATATTCATATACCAGAACTGTCCGGACACCGTCAGTTTGGCGGTAACCGGGCCACTTTGCAGCAAGCCGCGCGCTTGCCAAAGTTCAAGCAGCGGGTCTAACTCTAACACAGCAGGCCCAAACCGGGCGGATAACAGCGAAAGGTTCAAATAGCCGCGTTCCAGCTGGGCCACGACAGTATTGTGCAACTCACTGCCGGCCGGCTGAACGAACATTCCGGCAACCGGTTTACAGCCTGCCGCCACACTTTCCATGTATTTGCCGACATCCCGGTTGAGGAACATCGTTACACCGTCAAGATTGCCGCCCGCGCCCGCGCCAAAGGGAATGACATTGCGGCCGGCCTTAGTGAGCACATTGTACATACTGCGCTCGCGGTTGGTCTTGGCCCAGTGGCAAATACTCAGCCGGGAAAATACCTGAGCCGACAGCTCGGCTTCGGCCACGGCGAACATTCCGGCCTGCTCGGCGGTAGTGGCCGCCGGCGGCAGCTTGCCGGCATGAATCGCCTGTTGCAGAGCGCTGTCTTGAAAAATATTTAACTGATACAAATCCATACCGTCAATGGCAGCGGTTTTCAACAGCGCCAAATCCTCATTCCAGATTTCGCCGGTTTGATTAGGCAGGCCATAAATCAGATCAATAATGACCGCCGCCTGGTTATAACCGCTCAGGCGCTCAAGCCGCTCCAGAATGGTCCGGGTATCATCCAGACGGCCGACAGCCCGCCGCACGTCTGTATCAAAGGACTGAACTCCAATCGACACACGGTTGACCCCGTTCGCCAGCCATGCCTCGATTTTGTCGGCAGTCAAATCATGAATCCGCCCTTCCAGGGTTAGTTCATAATCATTGGCCAGCGGCAGGCAGTTCCGGACAGCGCTCAGCAGTCTGGCAGCGTTTTGGGGCGACAGCGTACTGGGCGTACCGCCGCCGATAAACACCGCATTGACCGGTCCGCCGGCCAGATAAGGGCTGTCTTTGCTCATTTCCAGTTCTTTAATTAAACTGTTAATATAGGCGTTTTCCAGTTCATCCTCCGAATAATTCTGAAAAAAACCGCAATACAGGCAACGGTGCCGGCAGAAAGGAATATGAAGATAAGCCGCCCGTTCCGCCGGCTTGGGCCGCTCTCCCACCAGCCTTTGCCAGGTTGACTGCCACTCGGCGGGCATGACTGGTTTCCCCCGGACGCCGGCATGAACCACCCGTTTACGGGAAAATGCCTCTGTCAGCGGCTCCCCGGCAGCCGTTCCGACAGTCAGAGCATACTGCTCGGCGCTCATGTTCGCCAGAATCTGCTTTAGTTTGCTACCCCGCAAGCACCATTCACCTCACTTTCGCTCTGTCCGCCGGACGGACAGAGCTTATGTTTAATCCCGGTAAAGGTCTCCCTGGCTGCCTGCAAATCCTGGGCATCCGGATGTTTGGCCGCTTCCCGGTGGCGTTCCAGCCGGTCCGGCGTAAGGGCATGGGGATGGCCGTCCGGCAAGTCCTTGAATTTCTCAATTAAGCGCGGGTCCACCTTGCCCTGACAGATAAAGTCGCCGACCAGTTGGTTCGTGTCATCCAGCAGCGCAGCGGCATTTCCCATGCTGTTTGCGGCATGCGCCGAATCGGGATAAGCCCCCAGTGTGGCAAATAAAGCAACTTGCTTGCCCTTGATGGTCTTAAGATAGTCCTGGGCCTTCTTGTCGGCAGTCCCCCGGTCCACCCAAAAACCGACGGCCACAAAATCATAATCATCCGCCGGCGGCGCTGTTTCAACCGGAAACAACGAGGCTGCTGAACCAAAAACCCCGGCAATTGCTTCCGCCACTTTTTTGGTATTGCCGGTAAGACTGGAATAAACAATTAATGTACGCATACAAAACCTCCTGCTGATCATTAAATTTGGCTATACACTTTGGCTGCATCATTCATCATATTTTTTCAAACCCCTGACGCCCCACAACAGGAAGCCGCCGCCCATTGCCGCCAAAACGGCGGCTTGCCAGGCTGCCTCAAAACTCCAGGTTTCCAGCCGGATCAAATGATTGGCAAGGCTTAACGGCAAGGCCGCTATCAGGGTCTGCAGGATATCGGGAAGATTTTGAATTGGGAAAAAAGAACCGCAGAAAAAAACCATTGGGGTAATAATAAAATTATTAACTAACGATATTTCATCCGGATCATCGACACTCAGCCCAACTGCCAGGCCAAGGGCGGCAAAGCAAAAAGCGGACAAAAACATCCCTGTGACGGCAATGACCGGCAGCGCCGGAACGTCAAACGCCAGCCAGGCCACAGCATAAACCAGTCCTCCCATCATTATACCACGGGATATACCGGCCAGGGCAATACCGCCGGCAATCTGCAGCGCCGATACCGGGCTGAGAATAATGGTTTGAAAGGTCCGGAAGTACAGCCGGCCAACGCTGACAGATAAAGCTGTCTGTTGAAATCCGTTCAGCATTACGGTCAAACTGACAATACCTTTGGTTAAGAACGGCACATAGCCGCCGCTGACCTCAACCCGCGAACCCAGCCCCAGCCCAAAGGCCAGCAGGTAAATTAACGGAAACATAACCGACGAAAAAACATACCCCAGTTTGCCGATCTTCTTCTGCATTAACAGCATTTCCCGCAAATAAACGGCCAACCAGCCACTCATGCCCGTTCCTCCCGGGTTAAACGGAGAAAGGCGCTTTCCAGCGTTGGTTCCCGCCTGTCGCCTCCGGCGGCGCCGGCCATTGCTGTAAGGCCGGCCGGGGTATCGACAGCGACAATCCGACCGGCCTTCAATAAGGCTATCCGGCCGCAAAGACGTTCAGCTTCTTCCAGATAGTGCGTGGTCATGAAAATTGTTTTGCCAGCTGCTGCCAGCTGTCTGATCATAACCCAAAGCTCCTGCCTGACATCCGGGTCAAGCCCCACGGTCGGTTCATCCAGCAGCAGCAATTGCGGCCCGCCCAGCAAAGCTCTGGCAATCAATAGCCTGCGGGCCATTCCGCCGGACAAAACGCCCACCTGCTTGCCGCGCATTTCCCCCAGGCTAAATTCCTCAATGACCCTTTCCAGCCTCTGGCGGGGCTTTGCCAGGCCATACAATCTCGCATAGGCCAGCAAGGCTTCCTGAACGGTAAATTCGCGTTCCAGGTTGTTCTCCTGAGGCACCAGGGCAATCAGGTGTTTCAGCTCCGGCCGTTCACCACTTGCGTCCCTGCCGTACAGCCTGAGTTCGCCCGAGTCAGGCCGGCTCAACCCGGCGACAATTTTCATTAAGGTGGTCTTTCCTGCGCCATTGGGGCCAAGCAGACCAAAAATTTCACCTTTGCCGACCGTTAAAGAAATGTCCTTTAACACCAGCTGCCGACGATACTGCTTGCAAAGCCGGTGTAAATACAGAGCGGCGTCAGGCTCCCTGGGGCAGGCAGCTGTCATGAGGGAAACAGACAAGATGTGAACTACCTCCTTGCTCAATGGCCATTACCGTTGCTTCAACCCCGTATAAAGCCTTTAGGTTTTCAGCAGTAAATATCTCGGGCACAGAACCGTCGGCGAAAATCCGGCCGTCTTTAACCGCAATCAGTCTCTGACTGAACCGGGCCGCGTGATTTAAGTCATGCAATACCATGACAACGGTAAGCCGCCTGTCCTGATGAAGGCTGCGCACCAGCTTCATTAACTCCAGCTGGTGGTGGATATCAAGATAAGTTGTCGGTTCATCCAATAATAATATCCGGGGCTGCTGGGCCAGCGCCATGGCCAGCCAGGCCCGCTGACGCTCACCGCCGGACAGGCTGTCCAGGCGGCGGTGCAGCATTTTTTCCATGCCGGTGGCCGCCAAGGCAGCAGCGATGCAGGCCTCGTCTTCCGTTGATATTTGCTCAAACATGCGCTGATAGGGCATACGCCCATAGGCCACCAGATCACAGACCGTCATATCCCCCGGCGCCTGAACCGACTGCGGCAATATCGCCATGGTTTTGGCCACCTCCCGCGGCGGCAATTGATGAATGTCCCTGCCGTTAAGCAAAACGCAGCCGGCCAGGGGCGTCAGCAAACGGCTTAACGCTTTCAACAGTGTGGATTTGCCTGAACCGTTCGGCCCGATAATAGAGATAATCTCCGGCTGATCTATGGCCAGCTGCATTTGTTCAATAATCACTTTGCCCCCGTAGCCAAGTTTAACGCCTTTAGCCTCAAGCGTATCATTCATCGTTTCATCCCCTTCCGCAATAAATAAATGAAGAATGGCGCTCCCAGAAAAGCCATAAATATGCCTACCGGGACTTCCACCGGGCTAAATGCCGTACGGGCGACAGTATCTGCCGCCACGACCAGCGTAGCGCCCAGAATGGCTGCGCAGGGCATTAAATATTCAAAATCCGAGCCGACCAGCATCCGCGTAATATGGGGAATGATAAGTCCCACAAAGCCCAGCAGGCCCGCCACGCTGACCGCTGAAGCCGCCAGCAGGGCCGCCAGAATGACCAGGCAAACTCTGGCCCTTTCCACCCTAATTCCCAGACCTTTGGCCACTTCATCGCCTAACTGCAGGGCATTCAGATAACGGTAAGACAGCATCGCGCCCACAATGCCCGCTATACTGTAAGGCAGGATCATCCGGACATGATTCCAGCTGCGCCCCTGAAAGCCTCCGGCCATCCAGTTGACAGTCCCCTGAATTTTATCGGAATGAAAAACCATCAGGGCGCTCATCCCCCCGCCAAAAAAGGCGGCCAGAGCCACTCCCGCCAGGATTAAGCGCAGCGGCTGCACCCCCCTGTCCCAGGACAACATAAAAACAATGCCCGCCGCAGCCAGTGCTCCGGCAAAAGCAACCGCCGGTACCAGCGCCGTGAGTCCCGGCCATAAAATCATCACCGACATCGCCGCCAGGCCAGCTCCGGCTGATACGCCGATAATCCCCGGGTCAGCCAGTGGATTGCGCAGCACGCCCTGCAAAATGCAGCCGGCCAGGGCCAGGTTTATGCCGGTTAAAGCACTCACCAGCACACGCGGCGCCCGGATATTATAGATAATCTGGTAAGCTTCATTGCCGGTAGGAGCAACAAAAGCGTTCCAGATCTCATTCGCGCCGACCGGCACTGCGCCCACTCTGATCCCAATGACCAGCGCCGCCGCCAGCGCCGCCAGGCCGGTTATACTGACCGCCGCCCGCCAGGTTCCGCGGGGATCTGTCGCCAATGCCCTCACTTTTCAGCCACCTCCGGATAAAGGAATCCGGCCAAAATTGACATTGCCTCGCCAACCTGAGTACCGGGATTTACGACGAACAAGTGCTGGGGCAGCATGTGCACCTGATTGTCCTGCACTGCTTTCAGACCGCTCCAGGCCGGATGGCCTGTCAGATCCTGCTTTAATTTAGCGCTTACTTTTGGGTCCGGACTGAGAGCAATTAAAAAAATCATATCCGGATTTTCCTTGGCAATAAACTCCATGTTTAAAGGTACATAGCCCAATTGCGCATTGCTCAGATTATACTGGCCGGCAACATTGACAGCCCCCAGACGCTTGACCAGATCCCCGTTGAAACTGCTGTCTGTCGCCATATGGAAGCTCTCCGGCGAGCCCCATACCATCACAACTTTAGGCGCCGGGCGATTTTTTCCGGCTGAAATGAGCTGCTCATAACGGGACTCAATGGCTGCAATCCGTTTAGCCGCCTTGTCCGGCTGGCCGGACAAATCGCCGTAAAAGCGCAGCGTATCAAGGATGTTCTGATAATTGTCGACCGATTGCAGCAGAACGGGAATACCCGCTTTATCCAGCAACGGCAGCAACTGGTGATGAAACGGCATGTTTACCCCTAAAATCAAATCAGGGTTTAAGGCAATAATTTGCTCGATATTGGGGTTAGGCGCAACCCCCACTGCGGGAACTGACTGAACGGCTGCTTTGACCTCAGCAGGCAGGGCTTCAGTGCTGGGCCGCCCCACTGCTGTTCCGCCGGCGGCATAAAACAATTCCAGATTTGAGGCGTTTAGCACAACTACCCGCTGGGGCCGCCGCGGGATTTCGACTTGCCGGCCGGCGCTGTCGGTGACAAGGTAGCGGTCGGACTGCCGCGCTGCCGGCTGCGACTGGTCTTTGAGTAAAAATAAGCCGCTGGCACCCAATAGTAATACAAGGATCACACCTGTAATTCTGCTTAACTTGAAGCTCATTCTAAACCTCGCTTCCGCGTGTTTCACGGCATTTATTTTTCCTTCGCTGTTTACGTCCTCCCACCATTTGTACCGTTTTGCAGCGCGGGCATTTAATTTCAACTTCCTCGACAATTCCGCAAAATAATAACCGCCCGCACCGCCGGCAGCGCACTTCCGACAGCTTTGATTTTAAAAATACAATCTTTTTATATTGTGTTTCCACCTTGATCACTCCAGTTGATATGCTATGGGAATATTCATGGCAATTGCCCGGCCAGCGTGATGCGGGAAAGGGCAAACCCGCCGTACCAGGGCCAGCGCCGCTTCATCCAGCGCCGCCACACCGGAGGAATGCAGCACGCGCGCACCGGCCAGTTCGCCGGCCGCTGTCAGCCGCACTGCTACGGTCACTGTCCCTTCCTGGCCCCGCCGCCTGGCAATATACGGATAATCCTTGCGTTTTTCGATTGCCTGCAAAAAGGCATTCACAATTCCGCTGATTTCCTGACTTCCGGCAGAACGTACGCCGGGCTTTCCGGTCACAGCGGCCTGACTTCCCGAACCGGACGAAGGCAGCGCTGTTTCTCCTATCGCCCGGCCCTGGGCTTCTCCTTCGCCTCCCGCCAGGCCAGCCGACGTTGCCGCTGCCAGCGCAGGTTCAACGCCGGCCGGCTCTGGCCCCGCTTTGGGCCCGGCCACTGGCCGGGCCTCCCTGGCCGCAATCCGGCTCGGACTTACCGCGGGCGGACTGACAGAACGCTCCGGAACAGCGCCGCTGTCCTGCGCCGGCCGGCCGGCGACGGCAGCCCGGCTCCCGGTTTCAGTAAGCTCAATTGCAATGAATTCTTCCGGCAATTGCCGGTGATCTATATTTTCCAACATGACTGCCAGCAACAGGATCGCTAATAAATGAACCATGCAGGAAACGCTGAAGGCTTTTTTCCAACACGTTTGATAAGTCATTACATCACCTCACTTCGCCTTGTCTTCCTGCCTGAAAATAAATAAAAACCCCGTGCGCATATACTGACACGGAGCTCTGGGCTCTCTGGGCGCCTAGCTGCGCCCGATAGTATTATCAGGCAAGCTAGTGTCTTGACAAAGTTAAATCTTAGCTTAGCCAGCGTAGATTTTTTCGCACTGCTGCGTTGTCGTCAGTCGGCATACTCCCGGTATGCCTCCTTCCTCCGCCTTGCATTGCAAAAAGATCTACACTGTCTAATCCTAATTCACAACTTTTGCCAAGACATTAAGTACAACAGCTGCATTGCAAATGCTGATATTTAGTTAAAGTATATTGATAATAGTTATCAAAGTCAATGGCTTTTTTTAAAAATCTTGTTTTTTTAAAAAAATTGCAGTATTTTATGCAATATGCCGATTGATTTTAATCTCACTCTTCGGTATTATAAAGTTAGCACTCATGTCTCAGGAGTGCTAACAACACTTCTACTCCGCAGCACGTCCGGTACAGATCAGCCTTAAAACCGTGTGTCATCAGTACCCGCAGGATTAGCGCCGCTGCGCTGCCGGGCGCGCCTGGGATAAACAGCTATTATTTAGGAGGTTTTTTTATGACTGCTGAAAGTACAGCCAAAGAAACACGGCAATTTCAGGCCGAAACCAAACAATTGTTAGATCTGATGATTCACTCCATTTATACGAACCGGGAAATTTTCTTGCGGGAACTCATTTCCAACGCCTCGGACGCCATTGATAAAATTCGTTTTGATTCCATTACGAACGAAGCCCTGCTGGAGGGAAACGCCGATTTTGAAATTTTCCTGCTGCCTGATGAACAAACCAAAACACTGACCATTTCCGATAACGGAATTGGCATGACTTACGATGAAGTTATTGAGAATATCGGCACAATCGCCAAATCGGGCACCAAAGCCTTTTTGGCCAAAATGCAGGAAAATGCGGCGGCGCCGGACAGTGATCTGATTGGTCAATTTGGCGTAGGCTTCTACTCGGCATTTATGGTCGCCAAAAAAGTCACGCTGATCACCCGCGCCCCGGGACAAGCCAAAGGCGTTCGCTGGGAATCAACGGGAGACGGTACTTATACCATTGAGGAATGCGATAAAGAAACCCGCGGCACTATCCTTCTTTTGGAATTACAGGACGAGTACACCAATGCTGAACATCCGGCGGAGAATTATCTAAACCGCTTCACATTACAAAACCTGGTAAAGAAATATTCCGATTATATTCGCTATCCCATCAAAATGAATTTTATCAAAGAAGAAAAACCGCTGGATGATGAAGGCAAGCCAATAGAAGACGCCGAGCCAAAGCAAACCACTGAAGTCCGGACGTTAAACTCGCTTACGCCGCTTTGGACAAAAAATAAAAACCAGATTACACCGGAGGAATACCATAAATTATACAAGGATTTATTCCACGACTGGGAAGACCCGCTGGAAATTATCCACTCCAAAGTCGAAGGAGCTGTCGAATACACCACCGTACTATTTATCCCTGCGCATGCCCCGTTTGATTTTTATCAGCGCGAGGCCACTTCCGGAATCCGCCTGTATTCAAAAAACGTGTTTGTCATGGACAACTATAAAGACCTGCTGCCGGAGCACCTGCGATTTGTCCGCGGCCTGGTCGACTCGCCGGATTTTTCCCTGAACATCTCCCGTGAACTGCTGCAGCATAGCGCCCAATTAGCTAAAGTCGGGAAAAATCTGGAAAAAAGCATCCTCAAAACACTGGAAACCATGCTGAATAAGGACCGTGACAAATACAAGAAGTTTTGGCAGGAATATGGACGGGCTTTGAAAAGCGGTGTGTATTCCGACTTTAACAGCCGGGAAAAATTGCAGGACTTGCTGCTTTTCCCCTCTTCCAAGTCGGATGAGCTGGTTTCCCTGAGCGACTATGTCAGCCGGATGATTGAGGGACAAACAGTTCTTTATTACGCAACAGGCAAAGACCGTTCCTCTGTCGAGCAGTTGCCGCAAATGGAGCTGTTGCGTGAAAAGGGCATTGAAGTGCTCTATCTGTTTGACCGGGTCGATGAATTTGCCATTGATGCCCTTAACCAGTACAAAGAAAAAAAATTTCAGTCCATCAGCCGCGGCGATCTAAAACTGGATGATATTGATAAAGACGCCGAGAAACCGGAAACTGAAGCCCTGACCACAGAACATAAGCCGCTGCTTGACAGCATTAAAGAAAAACTTACCGGAAAAATCTCCGAAGTCAAGATCAGCAGCCGCTTAAAAACCAGTCCGGTCTGCCTGGTCAGCGGCGACAACGGCATTAGCCTGTCAATGGAACAGATTTTATCCGAAATGGATCAAAAAACTTTCAAAGCGCAACGAATTCTGGAGCTGAATCCCAGCCACGAAATCTTTGCGGCAATCAAGCGGTTGCATGAAACCCAGCCTGACTCAGCCGCGTTTCAAGATTATTGCGAGCTGTTATATGGCCAGGCCCTGCTGGCGGAAGGCCTGATCCCCGAAGATCCGATCAGCTTCGCCAGAAAAGTATCCGCTCTCATGGCCCAAGCAGGCCCGGCAAAGTAACCCCGGGGCTTTCTTCCCGGCGGCTTTCCGACAGCCGAACTTCATGACAATGGGGCTGCTGCAATAGAGCGCTGCCGGCAACCAAAGACGGCAACTCGGCAATGGCTGAGAGCCGTGTTCAAAAGGGAGACAGGTCCCTCGCTTGCAAAAGCAAACAAGGGACCTGTCCTTTTGTTTTGTTTTAAGCCTTAAGTATCACCGAGAAGCGGGAGATCCGGGCCTTGCGACAGCTCCGTTGTCTCAGACAGTTCCAACAGCTAATTTGCTGCAATCTTCAGCAGGTGCAAAGCAGTGCCCAGCGCCAGTCTGGTTTCGGCGGAATCCAGGGAAACCTGCAAAATATGTTCAATTCGCTGTTTACGGAATACGATCGTCTTATAATGCAAGAAGATCTCCTCAGACACTTCTTTCAGGCTATGGCCTGACAATATCCTATCCAGGGTAAAAACCAGTTCGGCGCCATTGGCCTGATCATAGGCAATCAAAGGCCCCAGCGTCCGTTCAATAAACAGCCTTGCTTCGGTAGTATCATACAAATTTGCCAGTACCTGGTACACGCCGCAATCCTCAAAGTGATAAACAGGCTTATCCGGGGCTATCGCCCGGCCAGCCATTACCGCCGCCCGGGCATGCTGAAAGCGCTGGGCAAAGGACGCCAGGGCTTCAAAATGATCGGCAATGCCCACTCTAACCTGCAGACGGGGAAAGGCCGTCAGAACCCGCTGAATATGACGTCCGGCCTCGGCCATTTCCCCGGCCTTGCGACTGGCGGACAAATTAGCCGGCTGCACTATCCCAATACCGCCCGCCGCTTCCCAGGCAATGGTTGTGCAATCTTTTGTATTGAGAATATCCAGAATAGTATCAATGATTCTTTGCCGGTATTGCAAGGATTCGATATCGTCAGTGCCAGAGCCGGCAAACTCCAATCGCATAAAATACACTGACAACTGCCTGGGAAGCTGAATGCCAAGCTGCAAAGCCCGGGTATACGTTTGCGCCTCCGGTACGGCGGCCTGCTGAAGCAGTTGATTAAAAAACTCATTACGCTGCCGGCGCAGATAAGAGCGCTGCAGCAAATTTTCCGTTAATTTGCGTTCGGTGATATTTCGGGTCACACACAAAAATCCCGAAAACTCGCCGCCGGCCGTCTTAGCAATACTGATCAGCGATTCCATCCAGATAAGTTTACCGTTTTTACAACGTTGCTCTAATTCAATCAATTCCGTTGTAATATCAGCCGGTTCGCTCTGCGCCTGTAGTTTGCGCAACGCCGCTTCCATAGCCGGCAGCACCCGTTCCGGCAAAGGCAGCCGGCAAAATTCATCCGGTGTATAGCCTAACAGCTTTTCTACCGATGGACTGACATAACTTACCTGCATCCGGGCGTCCATCAGTAAAATAACGTCATCCGTATTTTCAGCAATTAACCGGTATTTTTGTTCACTTTCCCGCAGGGCCTGGACATACTTTCTTTCGTTTTCCTCAGCTTGCTCCAGACGCTTAATCATGGTATTAAAGGCTACCGAAAAATCCCCCATAAAAACCACCCGCTGGTTATAATCGCCCGAAGCAACGGTAGCAGCCTGCCAGGTTAGGTGACGAAGGTTCGCCTGCAACGCTTTCAAAGCGCCTGCCCAGTAACCCTTGATTTCCAGATTCCGCGATAAATCCCCGTTGGAAATTACGTGGGTAAACTCCCGGATTGCGATAAATTCTTCGATCATTTTACGAATTGACTGATATTCCTGACTGTCCAGTTGGGAAGGCGCACCCCTTTTCTGCAGTAACTCACTCAACAGCACAGCAATTCTGTCCACAATATAGTCCTCCCCCAACTCTATCCCTTTCAAATGATCGCCCAGCTTTGGGCCTCAGGGAATCATTTCCACAGAAAACCGGCAGGTACGATCACCGGTGCACCAACAATCAATTTCCCTGACATTGAACCTTTTTCCGCTGAAGCCTTCGAACAAGCCTGCAATAAAGCCTTCATCATACACGCATAATACAAAATCCAGCTCCGGCAGCCCCGAACAATCCAAATCCTCAAATACGCTTAGAATGAACTTGCCCTTGTCCGGATCCGCACTTTCCACCCTCAAGATGCCAATTTTCTTTTCCACTAAGATTTCCTGTAATCGTTTAATAAAATCATTAAAGTTGGCGGCTTCCTTAATCACATTCTGATAAAACTGGCGACCGGCCAGTAACCCCGCTTCAAAAAATAATTGATCGCATTTTTCCGTGCCAAAATTTACTTCCAGAACATCCCGGAAACAATATTGCATCAGGCGGTAAACCTCAGTACTGACCATTGGACCAAGATTAGGCCGGCCTGCATTGATATCCCCCAGCAAATCCCAGGAAAAGCCATATTTTCTTGCCATTTGACAAAATCCCCTCTTTTCTAACAATAATCTATCTTCTTTATCCCCAAGCCATTTCCTGCTTGACTTGGGCATTATTCCCTGCCGTAAATCACGTAAAGACAACCCTCTGCAGCCGGCAGAGTGTTGCCTTTCGGCGGTTAAAGCATACCGCTTTCCTTATGTCAATGCAAGTGCTGGCTGGACTTATCTCCATCAACGTCATTGATATCCGTTCCCGAATCAGCTTCAATTAGTTTACCGCCGCAGAGTTCACACGGCTTGTCAATATTACTCGCACTGTACCATTCAGAATTACATGATAAGCAAACAAATTTTTTCATATCAATTCACCATATCTTCCAGTGACAATCCTATTGGCTTACTTCAATATAACAATTGAAGCATGGACAGTTGTTGTTTCTAATCAGCTGATCAATCGACATTCTAGAATTTAATTTATTATCACACATAAATCCAATGAATTCTATGGCTGCCAAAACCAATGTTTGGACAAAAAATGACCGACCGCTTATCCCGCATAGATAAACCGTCCAAAAGCCTGGCTTTAAGCTCCGGGATTGCCCGCCCGCAAGCTGCGACGGACGATAGCAAAGATTTACTTCCGGTTAAGCCTAAAGGCCTGCGATCACGCAGGCCTTTATATGGACCGACTTAGCTTAACTGGATAAATTTTTTATTAGTACCAGGCACCGCATAAATTCTGAGATTAGATTGCGCGGATTTTTTGCCTTAAGTTTAAATTTATTTAGTGTTTTTCCAGTTCTTCCACCGTAGCCTCAAGCTTTTTACTGGCCGCTGTACGCACTCCAATGATGCCGGCCGGTAAAATTGTCATACCACAAACAGAACGGTTGTTTTACTTAGTAAACTTTTTTTATTCTGCATCAAAACCCAGCTCCTTTTCCGAATATACAAAAATAAACACCAGGCTGCAATCAACGATTGCAGCCTGGCAGTCATCAACAACTGTTTTTAGACCCATAGCTTTGCGTCCCTGGCTTTCGCTAGGTTTGCCCGTAATTCTTTTATGCTAATTTTATTTCTTTTCTCGATTGATGGAAATAATCCTTCCGGCTGTTAAAAACTTTTAAAAACAAACAAGGCTTGCCGGTAGTCAAACACCCGTTCCGTCAGGCTGGTGAAGCCCCTGTACCTCTGCACTGCCAATCGCAATTAGAGCATTTAAGTATAAACCCGGCAGTTCGGCCTCATCCAGTCCCAGTTTTTCGGCGCAGCAAAAAATTTCATTCCATTCCGCCCGTTCATAGGCAATACACAGGTTAAGAATGTCCCGGTAAATATTGCTGTCGCCAAGCAGCGCCGCTTTGATTTCTTTTTTTAATGGCAATTCCGTCAGAATCTCATCCATCGGCTGATCGAGAACAGCATCCATGAGGGACAGTTGTCCGGCCAGGAAGGCATCGGCGCTTGCCGGGCCAAGCTTAAGCTGCCTGGCAATCAGTTCCCCGAAATGAGCCCTAAGCTGCGTAGCCCGGATCAGCTCCGGCGGTTTATCCTGGCCCATTTCGCGCAAAGCAATCAGTGACGACCATTTCTGCAGCTCGCGCTGGCCTAAAAGGATGAGGGCATGACGAATGGACCTGACTTCCTCCCTGAGTCCAAATGCCGATGAATTGATGTATTTTAACAGCTGGTAAGAAAAAGCCAGTTCTTCCTTAATTACGGCTTCCACCTGACTTAAATCCAGCACAGTGCTATTCACAGTCTTCAATAGCTGAAAAGCCGCCAAGCGGCCAAATGGAATGCCTTTACGGGCAATAATCACCGGCTTGCTAAAAAAGTATCCCTGAAAATAACTGTAACCGCCGTCGTAAGCTTCCTGAAAATCCTGCTGGGTTTCCACCTTCTCGGCCAAAAACCTCAAATTGCGCCGGCCAAACCGCTGGATGACCGCCGCCCGTTCCCCTGCTTTGGTCAGCATAAAATCAACCTTAATAATATCAGCCAGTCCAATTAGCGGCTCATAGCCGGGCCGGAACACAAAATCGTCAAGCGCCAGCACATACCCCTGCCTTTTCAACAATCTACAGGCTTCAATTACCCTGCGGTCAGGCTCAACCGTTTCCAGGATCTCGACAGCTACCATGTCCGGCGGCAGCAGTTCGGCAATGCCGCTGGTTATCCCGTTGGCGGTGAAATTGATAAAAGCCCGTTTGCCATTTGTCAACACATCCATGCCGATATTGAGAAAACTGTTTACAATTAACTCTTCAGTGGCTTTATCGCCGTCGCTGCTGTCATAGGCCTGGCGGTTTTCCCTTCTGAACAGCAATTCATAAGCAATGACGCTGCGTTTGAAATCAAAAATAGGCTGGCGGGCAACAAATAAATTCATCTGACGCGCTCCTTACCGCCCGGTTGCATTTAACCAGACCGCTGATTTTATAAGTTGTATTAGTTACTTTCATTATACAGCATTCCCCTGCTTCTACAATCTATTTCTTACTCCGACAAGCAGCCATGATCCGCCTTTACCGTATTACGGCAGCTTAAAAAAGGATTATTGCCAAAGCCAAAGAATATTAACAGCGAATGTTGGCCGCCCGGCAATTAGAAATTATGGAGGCAAAATAAATTATGGAAACCTTTCTGCTACAGCCCGAAAATATTCTCGACATTCTGAACCATTCCTATGAAGGCGTATTTATTGTTGACAAACACAAAACGGTTATTTACTGGAATCCGGCGGCGGAAAAAATTTCGGGGTACCTTGCCGGCGAGGTCCTCGGCCAACGCTGCTGTGAAAAAGCGCCCGTACCTGCCGGCGATAACGGCTTGTGCGATCATGCTCTTTTCCTGCCTGTCGGCTCTGACCGAAAAGTATATAAAGCTGAGGGCTGCATAACCCATAAGGCAGGACATCAGGTACCGGTTTCTTCCCGGGTCATCCCGCTTTATCAGCAAAATGACTGTATCGGGTTTGTTAAATTATTCCGCGATAATTCCCCGCGTGAAACGCTGATGAAAGAATTGGTCAGTCTCCATGACCGCGCCACCATTGATTCGCTTACCGGACTTCGCAACAGAAGGTATGCCGAAATGGCGCTGAATGCCAAGCTGGAGGAAATCAGGGCAGATGGCATTCCTTTCGGCGTATTGTTTATTGATATCGACCATTTTAAAACCATTAACGACACCTATGGGCATGATATCGGCGATATGGTGCTGCAGATGCTGGCCAGAACGCTGCTCATGAACACCCGTCAGCATGATGCTGTTGTCCGGTGGGGCGGTGAGGAAATCATTGCCATTATCGTCAGTCCCAACATTCAGCGCAAGCTGTATCTGATTGCGAATAAACTCCGCCAGCTTATCCAGCAATCAATGCTCCCGCTGGATGACGGCCGGACGATCAGTGTCTCGGTTTCCATTGGCGCTACGGTTGCTTTGCCCGCCGATACGGCCGACAGTTTAATCAAACGGGCCGATCAATTGATGTATCTGGCCAAAAAATCGGGCCGGAATTGCGTTAAAATGGACGGGTTAATTTTTACGGGACAGGAATAAACCAGCCTCTTAGGCTGTCTTTCCACCGGACGCGATGTAAATGCCAGCCGGTAAACAGCCGAAAAAAAGGATGCGCCTTAAATGCAGCGAACTACCATACAAATAAGGAAAAACAATGTAAAGGATGTCTGCCATGCCTACCGCGCCTACGCCCCCTTATAAACCAACCTTGCCGACAGCGCCTACCGTCGCTCCGGCAGCCTCCGGTTCCAAGCCGGCCAGTCAGCCGGCCGCTGCTCCCGCTGCCGGTTGGACTGCGCCGGTGAACCGGGACAGTTCAGCGCCATCAACCGCCTCGCCGGAAAAACCCCCGGCCGATCCGCCGCAGCCGCCGCCATTTCCTGCCGTCAGCTCCACTGACGGGACGGCTGATGTACCTGCGGAAACTGCGCTTCCCGCAGGATTGAGGGACACAGCCGCAGCAACCCTCAAAGACAGCCAGTCTCCGGCCGCGTACCAGCTTTCCGGGTCGGTTTACACAGTGCTGCTGGGCGTCGTCGTCCTTGTTGCTGTTGTACTAACCGGAAAACGCCTATGGAAAAGCAGCGCCGCCGCCAAACCGACAAAGGCTCCGGCCAACAATAAAACCGCCCCTCAAACCATTGTCAAACCGCCGTCCCAGGATACCGGGCCAAAAACCAAAGGTAATTTTGAGGTTCGTATCTGACGAACAGAGAAGTGTTTTCCATAAAAACAGCGCCTATCGGTAAGGTTTATGGGCCGGACGATATTGAAATTCATTATCATCAATGTTATAATACATACAGATGAAAATACACTAGTAGTCCGCCAAGTCTAAAGCGATAGGATGAATTGCGCGAAATTTTTCGCTCAGCGAGGCGAAGGAGCCGCGCATCTCGGACATATGAAAGGCGACGCCAACGAAGCTGGGCGGAAAATCTCGCGTCAAGAACACTGTGGATTTAGGCTTAGTGGACTACTAATATTGGTAAAGGAAGGTTTTAGCTAAATGGCAACAAGAAGAGAACCGCGTTTCAAATTATGCCGCAGGTTTGGCGTTAATATCTTTGGTCATCCCAAGGCAATGAACAGAGCCACGAAAGACACGAACCGGCCAGGCCGGAAAACGTCTGAATACGGCTTGCAGCTTCTGGAGAAACAGAAGATAAAGGCTTATTACGGCATATTGGAAAAGCAGTTTGTCCGTTATTTAAAAAATGCCAAGAAAAGTAAGGAAGTTACAGGCACGGCTTTATTAAAAGCCCTCGAATGCCGTCTGGATAATCTGGTCTACCGGATTGGGTTTGCCATTTCCATTCGCCAGGCCCGCCAAATGGTCAGCCACGGATGTATCCTGGTCAATGGCAAACGGGTTGATATCCCTTCGGCGGCGGTAAGCGTCAATGATGTCATCTCCCTGAAGGAGCAGCACCGCAGCAACGAATTGTTCAGTTCCAATTTTCTGGAGTTGAAATCTTTTGATTTGCCTTATATTGAAAAAGACTTTGACAATTTCAGCGGTAAATTAGTCAGATACCCGATGCGTGAAGAAATTCCAGTGGAAGTGAATGAAATTTTGGCAATTGAACTGTATTCCAAATAATTGGCAACGCTTGCAAGGAGTTGAGGCCATGTGCAAATATCATCACCATCTGTATTGGGAAAATCTTCTGGCCAAACGCACCAAGCCCTGGCAAAGCTGCTTTGTGCCCTTTGAGTCTGTCCATGAGGCGATCTTTATCAATACGGTTATCGTTGATTATCAGCGCAATACTCTGGACAATGACTGGTCCTGTCATTCTGACATCAAGTCATTGTTAGGGTTTATTCAATATCTGCATCTTCCTTTGGCGTTTTACTATACCATTCATCAGGATAACGACGACTTGTTCTTTCCCGTCTGCTCCACCGGCGATTTTATTGAATATGTCCGGGAATCAGGTTCGGCTCATGCGCAGGTGATGGAAGAGGCGCTGCAAGACATCGACAGTTACTGGAAGCTGGATAACCTTTCATGCCTGAACAGCCTGAAAGATTTCTGCGCCCGGTTTAACCGCTTGTGGTCGGGGGACAAGTATATTCTGAACATGAATGTATTTGCCAATACCTTCGAAATTGCCCAGTTTTTAATTGAACGTAATGAATTTCCGGAAGTATTTGAAGAGGATACCGGCTTAACCACCGAGCAACTGCTGCATATGTGCGACAACTTTTATAACGAAAGGTTTATGCAGAAAAATTTCGTTAAAATCTTAAATCATAAAATTGGCTGCGTGATATAAACCGGAGGGACCGTTGCGGAAATACGCCCGCAAAAACAACAGGCGGCGCCCGGCAGCGGGCCGGAATATGTCTTTGTCGTAAAAAATATGGGGGGCAGGTACACTGTTTGCTTTGCAAACAGTGTACCTGCCCCCCATATTTTACGCCGTTTTAGGCAAAACCGTCAGGTTTGATGGATCAGCCGGCTTTGGCGAAGTGCTTATGCAGCAGCTTATGCCCCCATAAGCTGCCCAGAATGGCGGAACCGGCGGTGGCAAGCAGAATTCCGGCCAAGGCCGGCGGGCTGAGAATCGCCAGCATGCTTTCCAGATAGGCGGAGTCCACGCCCCTCGCCAATTGGAATTCCAGATAGGCCTTATGCATAAAAACCATTGGAAAATATCCGCCAGCCACAAAGCCGGCCATGATCGACGCAAACCCGGCCGCCTTGCCCCAAAAAGAGTTTCGCCCGATCCCGCGGAACAGAAGCTCGGCAATCATTCCGGCTCCGGTCATGCAAAGTAAAAAAAACGCCATATTTCCCGCAGCTACCATAAAAATGCCAAGAATTGCGCCGCTGATCAAAAACACGCCGTTTGCCGGAGCCTTGGTCACCATGAAGAAATAAATGATGCCGCCGGGCAAAGCCAATAGCACCGGCATAATCAACGCAACCGCGGGAACCAGGGTTGTCATGAAGCTTAAGCTTAACCCCACGGCAAAAAACACGGCAATAAAAACGGCGTTGAAAATACCGATGGTAATGAGCGCCTGAACTGCCTTATGGTTATTGTCCATATTTAACATACAACGCCTCCTGCCTGATCAGGCCATGATTTCCAACAGCCTGTCCCTGGTTTGATCCTGTAAAAAAAATTCTTCCAAATGCCCGTCTAAAGCCAAATATAACACTTTATCAACTGTACGCAGCAAAAATTCAATATCATGAGTAATAACCACAATACTGCGGCCAGCGGCGGCCAGTTCCCGGAACATGTCGCCGGCCAGACGCATACTTTGGCCGTCAAGCCCGCTGGTAGGCTCATCAAAATACAGCGTCCCGCCGGAACGCATGCAGGCTAAGGCCATGGTCAGGCGTTGCTTTTGGCCTCCCGATAAAGCGGTCGGATGGCAATCTTTGTATTGCTCCAACCCGAAATACTGCAAAAGACGGGCTGCCTGTCGAGCGACAGACGCTTGACCGGCCTTCAGGCCCAGCAACAGTTCTTCCGCCACACTGGCGGCAAACAACTGATAATCGGCTTCCTGCATGCAGTAGAACGACTGGCGCAAACGGGCGTCCGCCGTTGTGAGACGGCGATTAAGATAAATCTCGCCGGACGTTTGTTTTTTTAAACCCAGCAGAACATTGGCCAGCGTTGTTTTCCCCGCGCCGTTGGGACCAATGAGGCCGGTCACTTCACCGGCGCAGACGCTAAGGCTTAGATCGCTGAATATCCGCCGGTCACGGGAATAGGCAAATGCCAGTCCTCTTGCTTCGACAACCGGGTTCTGTCCCGGGCGGTCCCGGCCGGCCCCGCCGGCCTGAAGCGTGCGCGGGCGCGGCAGCCGCAGTCCGTTTTCTTCAAACCAGTAGTCCGGCTTGGCGAAAAAATCAGCGCCCGGCCATTCGCCCCGCACCTGGCCGTCACTCATCAGGATAACCCGGTCGGCTAAATCTGCCAGATATTGATATTTATGCTCTGACAGTATGACGGTAAAGCCTTTGGCTTTCAACCGCCGAACCACCCGGCGCAAACTTTCCGTTCCTTTCGTATCCAAATTGGCCGAAGGTTCGTCCAATACCAAAATTACCGGTGAAACCGCATAAACCGAGGCAATCGCCACCTTTTGCTTTTGACCGCTTGATAACGCGCAAAGCCGGCGGTCAACTAGCTCCTTAAGCTCCAGTTCGGCAACGGCAGCCTCTACCCGCCGGTGTATTTCCGCCGGACTCAGGCCCAGGTTTTCACAGGGGAATGCAAGCTCGGACAAAACCTCCAGCGTAAAAAACTGGGACCGGGGGTCCTGAAATACCGAGCCTATCCGCCGGGCCAGCCGGCGGAGGCTGACCGCAGCGATATCTTCGCCGCAAATCCGGATACGTCCCTGCAGCTGTCCGTCAAAAAATTGCGGCGCAAGCCCATTGATGCACCGGGTCAGCGTAGTTTTTCCCGAACCGCTCCGTCCTGTCAGCAATACGGTCTGCCCGGCTTTAATGCTAAGGTTCACCCTGCTTAAAGCCGGCCGGGCAGCGCTCTCATACCGGAAAGAAACATTGCGCAAACAAATCTGCTCTTCACTCATGACCGCCTCGCCGCCTCTCGGTTCTCCAGCTTCCAGCCCTGCATCGTCTGCTGCAGTTCCCACAGGTGCGCATAGAGTCCCTGGCGCGCCAGCAGTTCGTCGTGCCGCCCCTGCTCCACGATGCTTCCGCCGCCCAGCACGACAATCTGATCGGCAAAACGCACCGTTTTTAACCTATGGGCGATGACAATGACCGTTCTGTCCTGTACCAGCACATTCACGGCCTGCTGTATTTCCCTCTCATTTTCGGGGTCAAGGGCGGCGGTCACTTCATCCAGCAGTACAACCGGCGCATTTTTGAGTAACGCCCGGGCAATTGAAATACGTTGTTTTTCTCCGCCGGAAAGCGTGCAGCCTCCCTCTCCCACGACCGTATCGTACCCTTGCGGCAGCCGGATAATAAAGTCATGACAGCAAGCCCCCCGGGCGGCCTGCTCAACCTCCGGCTGCGTCGCCCCCTGCCGCCCCATCCGGATATTGTCGGCAATGGTGCCCTGAAACAAATATACATCCTGAAATACCATCGAAATTTTTTGCAGCAGCATTTCCGGCGCTATTGACTTTATATCCTGGCCGCCAAACAAAACCCGTCCCTGCTGCGGGTCATAAAACCGGGCAAGCAGTCTGAAGATCGTGCTTTTGCCGCTGCCGGAAGCGCCCACCAGTGCGGTCAGAGCGCCTTCGGGTATCTGCAGGGAAACATCGGTAAGAACAGCGCTTCCGCCATAGTGAAAGGTAACCTGGTCCAGGACTATATCGTGCCTGTCCGGCGGAGCGCTGTTTCCTGGCATCGCCGGCTGCCGGTACAGCCCGACAATCCGGCGTCCGGCCTGTTCATTATAGGTAAGCTCCGCATAATTGATCAGGGCAGTGGTCAGCGGATCAAAAATTCTCGTGCCAATCAGCAGGAATGACGCGAAAGCAAGGATGGTCAGCTCGCCCCCCGCCAGCAGGTGAACACCGGTAAAAATCATCAGGGGCAGACCCGCCCGCAGGCAGGCAATCGCCGCCATCACCACCGGCACCAGCAGGCCTTCAAATTGAATTCCGGCCATCATCAACCTGTGCAGGGACCGCTCCAGCCTGCAAAACCGCCCTCCCGTCAGGTTGCAGGACTTAATGGTCCGGATGCCGGTCAAATATTCCTGCAGCCGGTTGATGGCTTCAAGCTTGGCCTGCATATGCGCTCCACCCAGTTTGGCCTGCAGCCGGCCTGACGCCAGCGCCAGCAGGGCGGCAACGGGCAGCGCGGCAAACATGGCGGCCGCCATTCGCCAGTCCCAAAACAGCAGAACGCCAAATGCCAGCAGCGGCGTCACCAGCGCGCCAGCCAGCTGAGGCAGCAAATGCGCCAAAGAATGTTCTACCAGGGAAAAATCGCCCATCAGCGTATTGCCCAGCTCGCCGGCATTCCGGCTGGTAAGTACGCCCAGCGGAATTCGCCGCAGATGCTCGGCCAGTCTGATGCGCCCTGCGGCCGAAACCAGATAGGCGCCCCGGTAAGCTGCCCGGTAGGCCAGCACCTCAGCGGCAAACATTAACGGCATGGTCAGCAAAAGAACGCCTGAAACCAGCCACAGCCGCCCGGTATCCAATAAAGCCCCCGGTTCTGTAAAGTACACCACAATAATCCGCGCCGCTTCCATTGCCAGGGCAAAAGGCAAAAGGTTTACCACATTGACAAGAGCGGCGTAAAGCGCAGGCTTAAGAAGCTTGTTCGGCTCTCCGGCCGTTAGATTATATAGCATCCGCATTCGCCTTTCCTTTATTTAACAGCCATTCGTCGGTACCGGCGGCCCACATAGCCGCGTATAGACCGTTCCGCTCCAGCAAGTCGGCGTGCCTGCCCCGTTCCGCAATGCGCCCGTCCCGGAAGACCAGGATCTGATCCGCCTCCCGGATGGATGCCAGCCGGTGAGCAATGACAATGACTGTTTTTCCCCGCAGCAAAACATTAAGGGCCAGCTGCAGCCGGAACTCATTTTCCGCATCGGCGAAAGCGGTAGCCTCGTCCAGAACCAGAATCGGCGCATCCTTTAGGATTGCCCTGGCCACGGCCACGCGCTGTTCCTCGCCGCCTGATAAATACGCGCCGCCTTCGCCGATTACCGTGTCAAAGCCCTGCGGTAAATTGACGATAAAATCGTAACACTGCGCCGCTCTGGCCGCGGCATAGACCTCCTCCGGCCTTGCAGCAGGCCGCCCTGCCGCGATATTGGCATACAAGGTATCCTGAAATAGAAACGTATCCTGAAAAACAAAGGACACTGCAGACATCAGGTCTTCCGTACGCATCCGGCGGATATCCACGCCCCCGATGCTGACCGTCCCCGCGGCAACATCCCAAAAGCGCGGAATAAGATTGGCCACCGTTGATTTTCCCGCCCCCGAAGGTCCCACCAGCGCCGTAATCCGCCCGGCCTCCGCCCTAAAACTGACCCAGTCAAGCGCCGGCCGGCCGCCTGACTGCTCCTCATAAGAAAATATTACCTCGTCAAATTGCACCGAAAACTCACGGGGCCTTTCCGGGTATGGATACTCCGGCAGCGGACGCCGGGCAAAAACAGCGTCAATGCGCGCAACGCCTTCGCTAATATCCCGCAGTGTACCGGCGAAATGCATTAGCTTGTATACTGGCGCCGCAAGCCCCGGAACGACAATCAGAAAAAACAGCACCTCCAGCGCGACCGTACCGTCACCGTTTGATCCGCTCAGCAAATATACCCCTGCCGGCAGCAGAAAGGCCGGCGTTGATCCAAGTACAACCTTGAACAGGCTGAAACCGTTTTGAAACTGGTCCGAATACCGGACTGACAAATCCCGGTATTCCATAATGTCTTGATAAAACCGGCGGAAGGAATGCACCGTCTGCCCGAATATCCTGACCGCCGGCATCCCCCGGATATATTGAACGGTTGAGGTATTCATTCGCTCCAGCGCGTCATAATAGGCGCGAACCCGCACTCTGGCCTGCCTGCTGATCATCATGCCCAGCTGCAGGCCAAGGCCTAAAGCCAGCGGAAACAGACAGGCCAGCGCCATCAGAGGATTGAGATAAACCATGACCGCCAGCGTCAGCAGCATAACTACAATGGCGCTCACCATATCCGGCAGTTGATGGGCAATAAACTTTTCAATTTTTTCCACGTTTTCTTCCAGCGTTTTTTTGACAATACCGGTGGAAGTCTGCGTTAAATATCCCAGGGGCAGCCTGCCGATATGCTCCGCCAGCCGCAGCCGCAGTCGGTATAACATCCTGAAGGCGGCAATATGCGAACACAGCCCGCCGAAATACATCAATACAATCCCGGCGGCCAGCCCTGCCAGTGCGACCAGCCCCCAGTGCATCATCCCGCCGCCGTCCGGCACAGCATTAGCCCCGCCGGCCAGCAGCCCGGCCAAAAGTAAATATACCGCCAGGTACGGCAGCAGCAGGCAGACGGCACTGAAGGCTGAAAAAATTCCGGCAGCCAGCAGCAGAGCAGGCTTTTCTCCGGCAATTTCCAGCAGCCGGAAAATTCCCGTTTTCCTGTTACCCAAACTTCAATCCCTCCCGTCATGGTGAAGCGCCGCAGCATCAGCCCCCAGCAAAAACAAAGCCAGGACGATACACAACAGGCACCAGCCCCAGTCAGATTTGCCGAAACAAACAGCGGTGGCTGAAGTGCGTTTTTCCTTGAGGTCAAGTCCCTTCAAGAGAGCAGCGGCGGATAACTCATCCGCCAGCCGGCTGCTGCGCAGCAGCAGCGGCACCAGCAGGTGCTCGGCCGCCGCAGCCGGCCGCCGCAGCATTTCCCAGGGCGTGGCCGGCAGGCTTCTCATTTTCAGATTGTCACGGATGCAGCCCATTTCCTGATAAACGGTAGGCAAATAACGAAAAACAATTGCCAGCGGGAGAGTCAGCTGCCTTGGAAGGCTCAGTTGCTCCAAAGCGGTAATCAATTCATTGATCCGTATTTGCCGCAGCACCATCAGTCCGGCCATCAGCACCGGGAAAAAGCGCAGCAGCAGCAATAACAGGACGGCCAGCGCAGCCTGCAGTTCACCCATTGCGCCAAACTGCCACAATAATTGCTCCAAGCCGTAAAGCGCGCCATATATCAGCATAAAGCCGCCCGCCGGCCTGACCATCCTGCATAACAGCATACCGGCAGCCGTCAGCAAGAAAACTGCGATCAGGGCTGGCCGGTAATTGAGCGTAAAGCACAATGTACATACCGTCAGCGACATTAGCAGCAGCACTCGCGGGTCAGGCGAAGCCGCTTTGAAATTCAGTTGTTTTGTCATGCATCCCTTTCTCCCTGAAAAAGACAGCAGGTTATCCATTGCGATAACCTGTTCGCCCTTTCATATTATAAACGGCCTTCAATCCCGATCACAATTTGCCGTGACGCCATCGGAAAGGCGCCAACGCCCCAGCCACTGACATAATTGGTCTCATAGGCCCGGTTGGTTAAATTATAAACTTTGGCATACAGCTTGACATCCGGCCGCATCTGGTAACTCGCTGCAACATCCAGTACCCAGTACCGTCTGGAGGTAAACCCGTTCAGGCTGCGTCCGGTAGCCCCCCGGCCCAGCACACTGACATTCCAGGCATCCTGATGATAGCGCACGCCCAGGCGATAGGCATTGGGCTGACTGTTACGGACATCATTCCGGTAGCCGGCCCCGTCCTCTTTATCTTCCCTGATCTTAACATACGAATAGCCCGCCGTCACATCCCAGGCCGGAGCCAGCGGATGACTTACTTCAAGTTCAAGCCCCTTTTTCTTTTGCTTGCCGATATTCACCGGCATCCAGGGAGTTTTACTCCTGTCCCAGTCAATGGCATCCTCCAGATAAGTGCTGAAGACGCTGGCCTGAATGGCTGTACCCGCCTTCAGTGCGGTATTTACGCCCAGCGTGGTCGTATGACCCTTTTCCGGTTTTAAATCAGGATTGCCTTTGTAATAGCCCATATCCGGCATAAACAGATCGTCCGCATCCGGTCCGCGGTAAACCTGTCCCCAGGATAAATACAGGTTGGTATGTTCATCAACCTTGCGGTTGACGCCGACATGGGCGGTTGATT
The DNA here is from genome assembly GCF_900104455.1 of Dendrosporobacter quercicolus. Taxonomy (NCBI): domain Bacteria; kingdom Bacillati; phylum Bacillota; class Negativicutes; order Selenomonadales; family Sporomusaceae; genus Dendrosporobacter; species Dendrosporobacter quercicolus. The sequence continues at coordinate 159,592 of NZ_FNHB01000004.1, read as the reverse complement.
CATTGCCATAAACGCTGTGGTCATCCCGGCGCAGGCCGACATTCAGCGTCCAGGACGGGTCAATGGTCCAGCGGTCCTCCAGGAAAAGGCCCAGATTGCGCATTTTTGAGCCGTCTGTTTCCATCTGTTTAACCCCGACTTCTACTCTGCGCCAGTCAAATCCGGCCAACAGCGTGTGGCTGTCGCTTAAACGCCGCCGCTGATTCCATTCAATGCCGTCTGCTTCGTTCTCGAAATTGCTGGACCCCGAATTATACCGGTAACGATGCCACAAGGCGCTGTAATGATTGCGGTATACCTGCAGCTGGTTGGTTACATCATCCCCCTGCCGCCATTGATACGCCAGGCCTACATTATTGGAAATGATATGCCGCGAAGCATCCGGGCTGTACATGGCATATCCTGGTCTGACAACCGGATAACCGCCATTTTCGCTTAAATGGTCGAAGGAAAAAGTCAGTGTGCCCTCCTTCAGTTCCCGGTCAATCCGGACGGAAGCCGAATCGCGGTCAAAATCGCTGTTGGGCATCGTCGAAACTTGGCCGGTTTGCGGGTCTTTATATTCATAATTGTCCTGTGTCCAACGCTCGGCAGTGACCATATACCCGGTTTTGCCCTCCTTACCGCCGGCCTGAAGGCGATAGCGGCGCGAGTCCCAGCTGCCGAACTCCGCAGCCGCTGTTGCCGTTCTCTCTTCACCTTTACGGGTAATGATATTCACCACCCCGCCCACAGCCGCACTGCCGTACAGCGATGAGGCGGCTCCCCGCACCACCTCAATTTTCTCCACACTGCTCAGATTTGGCAGCATATCCAGGCTGTAGCCGGCCCGGCCGCTGACCACCTGCTGCTCCCAGACCACTCTGCGCCCGTCAACCAGCACGACCACCTGTTCACTGCCATTGAGCATAATCTTGGCACTATCAATAGCGCTGCCGCCTTCACTCTCCACTTTTACCCCGGCGCCGGTCAAAGCCTCGGCAATGCTGGTATAACTGTTCCGCTCGATCTCCTCCCGGCCGACCACGGTGATATGCGCCGCAGTTTCACTGCGTTTGGTCGGCATGCGGCTGGCCGTTACCACCATTTCCTCCAGTTCATACTCTCCGGCCGCTTCCCCGGCCGCTTCCCCGGCCTCTCCCAGTCCCGGCATTGTCAGCAGCAGTGTGCTCCCCACCAGAGAACACAACAGCTTTTGCCGCCAGTTCTTTTTCTGTTTACTCATTCACTAAACTCCTTTGCCTGCCTTAGATGCCCCGGCAGCTTTCTTTACTTTTGCAATTCATTCTCATTATAAAAAACCGGCCGGGTGAACGTTACTCCAAACGATATTTTCCTATACTCAAAAAGGTATTTTCCTCAGACAAACACCGCTTGGAACAAAATGCCAAAGGCCCTGTACGCAAGCTAAGCTTCCATACAGGGCCTTCAGATATACAACACCCGTTTGATTTTGTTCAGAACCGTCCGCCATTGGCATATTCACCAGGATTGACGCCGAATTTTTTCCGGAAGGCGGCAATAAAATGGCTGGTATTGGTATACCCCACCCGGGCGGCGATTTCACCGACTTTCAGCCGGCCGCCTTCCAATAACTCCCGGGCTTTCTCCATTCTTTTATCCACCACATAGCTATGCACCGGCAAACCAAACAATTGCTTAAAGCCGGTTTTAATCTTATACTCGTTCAGGCAAGTCAGCCGCGCCAGCACTCTGATGGTCGGCGCCATATCAGTCTGCTCGTCCAGAATAAGCTTAATTTGCCGCAAACCCGCTATGTCGGCGGCTGATAATTTTACCGCACCGGCCCCCGGCTGTTGTTCTTCCGCCATCTCATTAACATAAACAGCAACAAGCTCCAGTATCTTTGCTTCAAGATAAAGGCGCTGGAGGGCATCCTCACCGGAACCGCTCCTGATTTCCCCCAGCAGTTTCCTGACCGCCGGCGTAATGGGCTTCACCGGCGGCTTCCGGCCGCCGGGCCGGCTGCTGCCCCGCCCGGAGCGAAAGGCCTCAAAAACCGCCTGAAAGCGCCCCTGCTCTAAATTAATTACCAAACCGCTATACTTCGTATCCCGGAAATAACGGTTGATGCCGTCCATCTGCTCACCATGACTGAAACAGCTTTCCCCTTGAAGCAGCACGGCTTCGCCGCCTCCGGCAGTCTCCCAGGTAATCGGCCCGTCGCAACAGAAAGCGAGCTGGCAAACCTTGCGCCGCAGTGCAACAGGCACCTGAAGCGTATCATGAAAACAAGCGGAGAACTGAACGACCTGCAGTGTTTCGTCAGGCCGTATCTGCCGGCAATAGCCGCTGGCAATCTGCTGCGGGAAATCATAGCGCAGGTCATGCGAGGTTTGGTTTAGCAAATGATCAAACTGTGCTTCCGTCAGCTTATGATGAACCAAAAGACCAGCTCCTTCCGGGTCGTTATGAAAAAACGGCTTGCACCGGGTCAGCCTGTTTATCACAAAAAAAGATACACTGATAACAATTATCATTGTATCTTTTTATCCGCAATTGTCAACACAATTTATTTCCACCGTGAAGCAATCAACATCGCTTTTTGCTAACCTGATTTCCTCCCTTCCTGGCAATGATACAGCATAAAACGACCAGCACCGCAATGCTGGCGGCCATGAGCGGCGCGGTTAAAACAGCGGCAGGCAGCGCTTGATATAAACCGATTAGTCCGAATAGCATAAAAACGACGGCAGCAAACCATTTCACCGCCTGTTCAGGAATTTTTCTGCCAAGCACAATGCCAATGATAATACCAATGCCGTCGGCAATCAGCATACCGATGGTTGTTCCCATCCACACCGGCAGAACAGTATTGAATTGAGCGGCCAAAGCAATAGTGGCCAGTTGGGTCTTGTCCCCCATTTCGGCAATAAAAAAAGCAATCGCCACCGTCCAGAAAGGACTGTATTTATCACACTTGTCTTCACCATTTAATTCGTCGCCGCGAATTGTCCAAAGCCCGAATATAATAAACGAGGCTGAGGCGGCAATTTGAACATAATTCATTGGCATAAGCTGAGTGATATAACTGCCCACAACAACGGCAAACAAATGGTTTAAAACGGTAGCGGCCAAAACGCCCCACATTACGGTTTTCCAACAGTAGCGGGTTGCAAAAGCCATGGCCAGCAGCTGCGTCTTATCGCCCATTTCCGCTAGTACGACAAATACCAGCGATGTCAGGAAAGCGGTCATAGAATCATCCTCCTAAATTAGTTTTTAAAAAAAGCGAGACCTTTGGTATGCAAAAAATGCATACCAAAGGTCTCGCTAATTGACACCAGGTCAATAACAGAGCCAGATGGATTCCCCATCAGTATGTTGACTCTGTTCTCCGAGCTACTCCCCTTTAGGAAGTATTATATTGTAACTTTATTATAAACCAATCATTGGATATGTCAATAGACTAATGACGTTTCCGGAAGAACATTACAATTTTTTTCATTAATCTTAAACCAAATGCCGCCAGCATTGGAACAGCGGCCAAAAGCAGGGGAAGATAGCCTGCCACTGTTTTTAATGCGGTGCCGGAGTGAGCAAATGCGATTGACGGCCCAAGCAGTATAAATGCAGCCATCAGTACAGCCTTCATTGTATCCCGCCTCCTGTCTACTTAATATAGCGGTCAATGGCCTCCTGCAGATCTTTTAAAAACTTCTCCTGTTCACCACCGTTTACTGCGTGCATTAAACAATGCTCCAGATGATCTTTTAAAATAAGTTTGGCCGTATTATCAAGGGCTTTGCGTACGGCAGCAATTTGCAGCAATACTTCGGGACAATCACGTCCGTCAGCCGACATTTGCTTAATTGCCCGGACATGTCCTTCAATTCTGGCCAGCCGGTTAACTACCTGTTTCTGGTGAGCATGAAGATGAGAATGTTCTGCCAAGGTCTATTCCTCCTTATCATTATATCCCCCACCGGGGGATATTTCAAGACCAAACTGCACTTTTCCTGAAAGTTTTAACAATATTTTAGCAAAAGAGCCGCGGCAGATACCCGCCGGACCGCATCGAATGCCTTATGTCCGGCAGCCCTTACAGACAGCCGGTATGCTTCACCATTGCCTCCGCATAAGCCAAATCGGCCGGTGTATTCACATTGGTCAAGGACTGCTCGGCCAATAGGTGCATTGCGGTGGCCTCCGGCCTTAGATAATGTACCTTCAATTGTGAAAGGAGCGCAATGGCTTTAGGCTGATGATGTGCTAAACCGGCCTCAATGGCAGCAGCACAGCGACGGCTGTAGACCGCATGCAGGGGATGAAGTTTTCCGCCAGTCTCCGGAACAACTGCATCATATCCCTGAATCTGAGTAAGCATAAAGCGGATGAACGCCGGCTGCAGAAAGGGCATATCGCAGCCCACGACAAAAATATACGGCGAAACCGAATAATAAAAACCTGCCTGAATACCGCTCAGCGGGCCTCGCCCCGGCAGCAGATCCGGCTCTGTTTGCACCTTCAGATTGACATAGGCTGCTGGTGAATTGGTAATAATCACCGGCGGCAAGGTAAATACTTCAGCCAGCCTGGCCAATATCCTGTTGATGAAAGACTTTCCCGCCAGGGGAATAAAAGCCTTGTCCCGTCCCATCCGGGAACTTTTCCCGCCAGCCGCAATCACAGGAGTACAACTGCTTTGCTCCATGAACACCGCTCCTTTCCCTGCATTGATTGTTATTTCTCAACTTTTTTGTCTTCGCTGCGAGATAAATCCGGTATACGCTTTAAAATCACAGCCAGATGTCACTGTTTACTATTCCTATTGTAACCCAATCTATGATTTTTGACAGCAGCTGACTGATGATTTATTCCTTTTTCTATCATACCTGCTCTTGTGTCTGCTTACGTATGCGAGAAAACAAGGAGACCTGTCCCTCGCGTTTGCTTTTGCAAACGCGGGACAGGTCCCCTTGTTTGAATACGGCTTCCGGCTATGCCGATTGCCGTCTTTGGATTGCTTGCAGGCGTTTGACAGCCGCGTTTATTCTCTTCGGTTCGTATGAAAGGCTCACTGTACTAATGCAACGTTTCCTGTTTGGTTTCATCACCCAGAATAAGCATGTTCAAGGCCGCAATGACCAGTACTGCCGTAAACATCATAAACACTACCGGGATTTTATCCGGTCCGGTAAGTATTGCCGCCACCACCAGCGGTGCGGCAATACCGCCAATCCGGCCAAAGCCCGCGGCCCAGCCCACACCGGTAGAGCGGGCTTCGGTAGGGTAAAGTTCGGGCGTGTAGGTGTATAAAATTCCCCAGGCCCCAAGGTTGAAGAAAGACATTAAGCAGCCCCATAAATAAATTTGCGCTGCTGAAGCGGCATTGCCAAACATATAGGCGGTAAAAGCGCAGCCCGACAAAAACAAAGCCATTGTCGCCTTGCGGCCAATTTTATCAACCAAGGCGGCCGCAGTAAAATAACCCGGTATTTGCGCTACCGTCATCCATAAGACAAATTCAAAGGATTTCACCATATCATGGCCGGCTTTCACCAGCAGCGTCGGCAGCCAGAGGAAAATACCATAATAGGAAAATACAATACAAAACCATAAAATCCACAGACAAACAGTTCTTTTTAAATAGAGCGGACGAAACAGCTGGTAAACGCTGAATGGAGCGGCTGCGGTCGCCCCTGCCGCTTCCTCCGGCGTCGGCTTATCCCCTTGTGGAACGCCAAGCTCCCGTTCGACGCTGGCTACCAGGGCATGAGCTTCCTCTATTCGGCCCTTTTTCATCAGAAACATTGCCGACTCGGGCACAACCCGCCATAAATAGAAAACATACAGAGCCGGCAGAGCGCCGATATAAAAAGCGATTTGCCAGCCATGCTTAGGAATGAGGACATAGGAAATGACTGAGGCCGCCAGCCAGCCAAAAGCCCAGGCGCTTTCGAGCAAAACAATCATCCGCCCGCGATAAATGGTAGGTGAATACTCGCTCATCAGTGTAATGGCTACCGGCAATTGCCCGCCCAAGCCAAAACCGACCAGAAAGCGGAAAAATAACAACGATTGATAATCCCAGGCCAGCCCGCAGGCGCCTGTACCCAAACTGTAAATTAATAAAGTGGCGGCAAATACTTTTTTCCGGCCGACATAATCGGCAACAGTACCGCCCAGCATTGCCCCGATGGCCATACCAACCAACCCCAGACTGCCGATTGCCCCGACTTGCGCCGTACTAAGACCCCAGGCTGCAATCAGTTTGGGCAAAACAAAGGAAATAATACCGGTATCCATGGCGTCGAAGGCCCAGCCTAACCCCACAATCGCCAACAACCGCCAGTGAAACCTGCCCAGCGGCAGATTTCCCAAGCGCTCTGTAATGGTAGCCACTTAAACAACTCCTCCCGCAAACTCCGGCCTGCCTAGTAGAGCATCAGCCCTGATCCAGTGAATACCGGCAGGCTATTTTGGTCATCATAGTTTATTCTAGTAGATGCCGGAATAGCTGTCAAGTCTATTGTCAAGACACCAGACAATTCGTTGCCTGTATAACAAAATAGCCTGGAGCAAACCGCCTGACAGAGGTTTGCTTCCAGGCCACTTGGCTATATGTTTGTTTAAGCCAGCCGGGGCAAGGTATTGGCGCCATGCGGCATGATATGGGTTTTCAATGCGCTGCCGCGTTTGGCATAGACGAGCGCCAGCGCTTCATCCAGAGTTTTGACAATTTTAATATTGGCTTTTTGCAAAATTTCAGGTTCAAGCGAGGATACCAGTATCAGCTCAAACTTAGCGGCCGATTCGCAAAAATAATAGCCCACATATTTGGAAATACTGTAATCGGCTCTTAGTGCGTCTTCCCGCTCCAGTACAGTATCATAACCCAAAATCATGTCCTGAACCTCGGCATTGCCGCCCAGTCCTTCAGGACTTTCCGTCAGAATGATCATTGTCCCGCCGGGCTTTGTCGCCTCACGGGCATTAATCAGGGTTTTAATCGACTGATAGAGATTGACGTCTTTGGGACTGCCGCCCGCTGAAGCAATCACCAGATCGGCCTTCTCCCTGATGGTCACGCCGTCAATTGCATCGACCAGCCGGCGTCCCTGGTCATGAGCGGTTTGATAATGTCCGGCTACCGCTCCGGCAATGCGGCCTTGGGCGGTGACGACATTGAAGATGAAGGACGGCTTTGCTAAGGCGGCGGCCTCCAGCATATCCAGATGGATCAGGTTGGTGTTATCGTTGCCGGAACGCACCTCGGGATGCGGTCCCTGCCCCCTGGCCGGGTTAAGCGACAGGGCGTGATTGGCCATCACGGTTTCATAAGACGCAATACCGGGCAATATATACTTTTTTCCGCCCGACCAGCCGGCCAGGAAATGATACACAATACCGCCGGTCAAAACCAGCTGGTCGCAGGCCATCGCCTGCTTATTCAGCCATACCGGCGTTCCAAAAGAGGTTTGGCCGCAATATACCAGATTGCTCCGGTCATGACAGTCATGGTCGGTCACGGTAAACCGGTCGGCCAGCTGCGGCCCCAGCAGCAGCCGGTGTTCGGCCGTAGTCTGGGAGCGATGGGTTCCCAGTGCGCTGATGAACAGGATATCGTCGTCCCGTATTCCGCCTTTTTCCAGCTCCTCAACAATCAGCGGCAAAAATACCCCGGTACGCTGCCAGACGCGGGTAATATCAGGAATGACTACGCCCACCTTTTGACCTGGCCGAACCAGCTTGGACAGCGGCAGACTGTCAATGGGATTGGCCAGGGCGTCCCGGATCAATTCCGTTTCCGTTTTATCGAATACAACCGGATTGCTTTCAATGACCTGAAGAATATTTTCCGCGGCAATGTGCAGCGTCATTTCGGCCTGGCCGTACTTTAACAAAAATTCTTTTTCCACCTGTAACCACTCCTTTTCAATGAGGCTTAACCATTTGCTTCACCCACTGCCGCCACTTCGCCCGCGTCCTGGGCCGCCGGCTTTGTTCCCCAATAACTTGCCAGCAAACTGCCGCTGATATACTCCCAGACAGTGCCAACCGCCGCCGGCAGAGCCGCCATCGGGTCAAGATGCGCCAAAGCCAGGGCCACGGCCAGACCGGAGTTCTCCATGCCGATTTCAAAGGAAATTGCCCGGGCTTTTTTCTCCGTCATGCCAACCGCTTTGGCGGAGTAAAACCCAAGACCCAGACCTAAAACATTTTGCAGCACCACCGCTGCGCAAAGCACCAGCGCCACTGTGGCCATTTTAGCCGCATTCAGGGCAACAACCGAGGCTAAAATGGCAATAATGAAAATAACCGAAACAGCCGGCACTATTTTAATAAATTTTTCCACCAGCTTCGGTGCTGTCGTATGCAGAACAACTCCGGCGGTAACCGGTAGCAATACAATTTTGACAATGTCGACCAATAGCGCTGTAACATCAATCGGAATCATCGATCCGGCCAGCAGGAGAAAAATGTAGGGCGTTAATATTGGCGCCAGAATTGTATTCACACTGGAAACAGTAATGGAAAGAGCCGTATCGCCCTTGGCGATATAGGTCATCACATTCGACCCGGTACCGCTGGGAACAGCGCCCAGCAGTACAACCCCGGCCGCCAGCACCGGCGGTAGCCCCAGCAGCTTGGCCACGAGAAACCCGGATAACGGCATGATTAAATAACGAAAAAATACACCGTAAAAAACCTCTTTCGGCCGGGTGATCACCAAACGAAAATCGTCCAGTGACATCGTCAGTCCCATGCCCAGCATGATGACCCCCAGCATATAGGAAATATGAGGACCGATAAACTTAAATGGCTCCGGATTGATAAAAGCAATTGCCGACATGACAATTACCCATACCGTCATATACTTACAAATCAACGCTGCTACCTTCTCTAAAAACTTGATCATTGAATACCCCTCCCGAATAATAGTTAACCAACCTGAATAGCTCCAACCTCTAAAATCGCAACAGCCTTGAAAAATAAAAAACTCCTGCCCTTTTTGCATCTTTATGACGCAAAAAGGGGCAAGAGAAATTTCCCGCGGTACCACCCTTTTTCATAGGCCAAACCGGCCTATATCTCATCGGGTCTGACAACCCTAGCAGGGTAACGGTTGCACTCCCGTCCGGGAGGCGAGGCCGGCGCAGCTTACTTCAACTTTTCAGCGTTGCTGTTCAGGAGTGATTCTTGCATTCTTATCGTTACCGGTTCACACCACCCACCGGCTCTCTGAAACGATTTCAGCCTGCAACGTTCTCCCTCATCACATTTACGATTCCTATGCAATTAAGTGAAAATTGTTCAATCAGTTGTTAATTAGCTATTACTATACTCTCTGTTGTTTCGCCTGTCAAGCCTATCCGGCATTTTTTCTGCCAGTTTTCCTTCACCGGTCGGCGCCTTCAGCTCGTTTGCCGCCTGCACGCCGAATCATCCGTAATATATTCGGCCAAAAAGCGTATCATAACTATACTGTGTGCACCAGCTCCGCTTAAGGCTACTGTAAAAAACAGCAATTTTTTATTACAAGTTCCAGTCTGATGCACTGGAAAAATACCGGCAGTTATTGTATAATGAATATCATTATCATCAATAATTAAAATTGATAAATTATTATTATCTTTAACCTGGTTTTCATTCACAGATAAAAACCAAAACAGGCAGTAACCTGCCAAATGAAAGGGGCAAATACAATGATTAGACCAGATGAACGTTATCAGCTTTTTATCAATGGTCAATGGGTTAAGAGCAACGCCGGTAATACCTTTAAAGCCTATAACCCGGCAAACAACGAAATCCTGTCGACCTGCGTCGACGCCAGTAAGGAAGATGTCGATATGGCCGTAACCGCCGCCTGGCAGGCCTACGAGACCTGGAAAGATATCAGCCCCCGGAGCCGCGCCCGAATGCTGTTGAAAATAGCTGATTTAATTGACGAAAATGCCGAAAGACTGGCTTTTGTGGAAACGCTGGATAATGGCAAACCCATCCGGGAAACGCTGCATATCGATGTTCCGTTAAGTTCCGACCACTTTCGCTATTTTGCCAGCGCTGTCCGGACTGAAGAAGGCCAGGCTGTACAGATTAATAAAGACACGTTAAGCCTGGTACTTCGTGAACCGCTGGGCGTAATCGGTCAGATCATCCCCTGGAACTTCCCGCTGCTCATGGCAGCCTGGAAAATAGCGCCGGCTTTGGCGGCCGGCAACACCATCGTGATCAAGCCCTCTTCCAGCACTTCCTTGAGCCTGCTGGAGCTCGCCAAACTCATGGCGGAAGTATTGCCGCCGGGTGTCGTTAATGTCATTACCGGTAAAGGCTCGGCCTCCGGCAATTATCTTCTCGAGCACAACCGGCTAAGCAAGTTGGCTTTCACCGGTTCGACCGAAGTCGGCTATACCGTTTCGGCGGCAGCGGCCAAAAAACTGATTCCCGCCACCCTCGAGCTGGGCGGAAAATCAGCCAATATCTTCTTTCCCGACGCCCCCTGGGACAAAGCAATGGAAGGCCTGCTGATGGGTATTTTGTACAATCAGGGCCAGGTATGCAGCGCCGGCTCCCGCGCTTTTGTCCATGAGGAGATTTATGACCGGTTTGTCGCGGAGGCGGTTGCTGCTTTTGCCAGGATAAAAGTAGGACTGCCCTGGGAGAAAGACACGCAAATGGGTTCGCTGATCAACCCGGGGCAGCTTAAAAAGGTGCTTGAATATGTTGACATCGGCAAAGCCGAGGGAGCCAAAATTGCGTATGGCGGCGAAAAACTGACAGAAGCCGGTCTGGCCAACGGCAGTTTCATGAAACCTACCATATTGACTGAAGTAAACAATGCCATGAGAGTGGCTCAGGAAGAAATTTTCGGTCCGGTTGTCTGCATCATCAAGTTCAAAGATGAAGCCGAAGTCATTCGCCTGGCCAATGACAGTGAATACGGATTGGGCGGCGCCGTCTGGACCAAAGACATCAACCGGGCTTTTCGTGTGGCCCGGGCGGTGCAGACCGGCCGGATGTGGGTCAATAACTATAACAGTCTGCCAGCGCACGCTCCCTTTGGCGGTTACAAAAAATCAGGCCTTGGGCGGGAAACGCATAAGATGATGCTCGAACATTATAGCCAGACGAAAAATATTTTTATCAGCCTGACCGAAAGTAAAATTGGCTTATACTAACTGGCAGCTCTATCACGAAGCCGGCAAATTCTTTCCAGGACAACCTTCCCTAATGCAACCGCAAAAGCATTGCTAATCCGGGGCTGTGAATAACTTATCGCCAAGTTATTCACAGCCCCTTTACGGATTGGCTGCTATACAGCCCAACCGGCCTAAGAATTAGTACCTTACCAGCCTTATCCAGTGAATACTGACCGCTCCTACCGGTTTTGCGCTGACAAAGGACTAGTAAACAAAAAAGGTATTTGGTGCGTTTTATGGAAAAAGTTACTATTAATGAGCCACATTCATTCACCGCTTTGCTTGCAAGGCCAATGGCAATCTTTCGCGTACGCTTAAACCCCATTGTGTCATTTGCAGTGGAAGTAACAGGAAAAGCCTGGGGAGGAACGATAAATGACCAACAAAAGTCCTATTCAAGAACGGGAAGCTTTGCTGCAAGGAGTGATTGACCTCCACATCCATACAAGGCCGGACGTCAGACCGAGAAAGTTTTCCGATATCGAGCTGGCGCAGGAGGCAGCCAGGGTTGGCGCCCGGGCAGTGGTGATTAAATCCCATCATGTCCCAACCGCCGACCGGGCTTATCTTGCGGAGACAGCTGCACCCGGCGTCAGGGTATTCGGCGGGATAACGCTCAACCCGTCTGTCGGCGGACTCAACCCGGCGGCAGTTGAAACAGCAATCAAGCTGGGGGCTAAAATTGTCTGGCTGCCTACGATCTGGTCGGCTCATGAGCGCAAACTGGCCGGTAAGAGCGATGGCGTGGAGTCAGTTGTCGACGGCAGGATCGTTCCAGCGCTTGTCAGCATCCTGGAGCTCATTGCCAGACATGATGTTGCCCTGGCAACCGGTCACTTAAGCCCGGCTGAAATTTTAACCGTTGTTGACAAAGCCAAAACCGTTGGCGTCAACAAAATCATCGTTAACCATCCGGAATGGTGGTCAACCAAATTATCCCTCAGTGAGCAGAAAAACCTGGTTCCTTACGGCGTATTCTTTGAACGCTGTTATGTCCTTCGCCAGCCGGGACAAATTTTCGAAAAAAATTTTGCCAATGCCCTGCAGGCAATCGAAAGTGTCGGCTATGAATCAACCATTCTTGCCACCGATGTCGGTCAAATAGAAAATCCGGTGTGGAGCGAGGCCTTCAGCGAATATATCGCTTATCTGCTGGCCGCCGGTCTTCCACCGGAAATCCTGGATAAAATGACGAAGGACTACCCCGCCCAATTGCTGGGGCTGGATTAGTCTGCTGCCGGCTTGCGGCAATTTCGGCCGGCAGCCATCACGCATTGCCCGAAAGTGGAAAGCGAACAAAACGACCGGGCAATTTTCAGCCGGCTGCCTGATAATTCCTATTCGTCCGGGAAAAATAAACCAGGAGGTGTAAACACCATGTCAACAATAAGCAAGCCGGGACAGGCGGGAACACTGGAATCCAGCGACATCATCATCACCGTAGCGCCTGCCCCGCCAGGAGCAGACATTGTCATCGAACTGGTCAGTCCGGTAGCCAAACAGTATGGGAAGCAAATCAAGCAGGCGATTAAAGAAGAACTGACAGAACTGGGCGTTGCCGACGCAGCTGTGCAGGCCAATGATAAAGGCGCCCTGGATTGTACCGTTAAAGCGCGGGTCAAAACAGCCGTTGAACGGTCGCGGGCATAGGAGGGTGGAGTAAATGCGCAGAAGTATGATGTTTGTTCCCGGAAATAACCCGGGCATGCTGCAAAACGCCGGAATCTACGGCGCCGATACCGTCATTTTTGACGTCGAAGATGCAGTGGCTTTAACAGAAAAAGATGCGGCGAGGAATTTGGTGCACAATGCCATTAAAACGATTGCCTATCCCTGTGAAGTTGCCATACGCATCAATCATATCGAAACCCCTTTCGGACTGCCTGATCTCCAAACCATTTTGCCGGCCAAGCCGGATCTTGTCCGGCTGCCCAAGGCTGAAACAGCCGATGATATCCGCCAGGTTGACCAGATCATCACCGAAGTGGAAAAAAGCCAGGGCTTCGCCCCCGGCAGTATAAAGATGATGGCCGCCATCGAAACGGCCAAAGGCCTGTTGAATGCGTCTGCTATTGTGACAGCCAGCGATCGCATGGTGGCTGTCGCCATTGGCGGCGAGGATTTTGTCGCCGATCTCCGCACCACCCGGACCAAAGACGGCAAAGAGCTGTTTGCCGCCCGCAGTCATCTGGTGCTGGCCGGGAGGGCTGCCGGCATTCAGGTCATCGACAGTGTCTTTGCCGATGTCAAGGACGAAGAAGGCTTTATTGCCGAAACACAGCTAATTAAAGAACTGGGCTTTGACGGAAAATCGGTCATCAATCCCCGCCAAATTAACCTTGTACACCAAATATTTGCCCCGTCGGCCAAAGAAGTGGATCATGCCCGCCGGGTAATCGCCGCTTACGAGGAAGCGCTGGCCAAAAAATCAGGGGTCATTGCGCTTGACGGCAGAATGATTGATACGCCCATTGTGGCAAGAGCGCAGCGCATCCTTGATTATGCCGCCGCCCTCGGGCATAACGAACCTAATCAGGAGGGATTACCATGATCAATGCAGCAGGCCGGGAAATTCCGGAATCGATCCCGGGACTGAAAAAAGTAGTGCCCTATGCCGGTCCATTTACGCTTATACCGCAAAACCGGATGGCCGGACCAAGGTTAAGCGTAAACCTGCCCAAATCAGATAAACTGCTTACATCCATTGACCAGGCGCTTGACGCCGTAGGCCTGAAAGACGGCATGACCATTTCATTTCACCATCACTTCCGCAACGGGGATTATCTGCTTAATTCGGTGGTAGAGGCCATTGCCCGCAGGAAACTCAAAGGAATAACCCTTGCGCCAAGTTCCCTGACTGATGTCAACCAGGCCATCATCCCGTTTATTGAGGCAGGCGTCATCACCGCCATTGAAACCAGCGGGGCCCGCGGGGCATTAGGCCGGCTGATTACGGACGGCAGGCTGGCCCGTCCGGTCATCATCCGTTCACATGGCGGGCGGGCGCGGGCCATTGAGTGCGACGACCTGCATATTGATGTAGCCTTCATCGGCGCTCCCTGCTGTGATTGCTATGGCAACATCAATGGTACAGAAGGTAAATCGGCCTGCGGTTCCCTGGGTTATGCCATGGTTGATGCCGCCTATGCCGACAAAGTGGTGGCCATTACCGACAATCTGGCGCCCCATCCCATTTTCCCGGTCAGCATCCCGCAAACACAGGTAGACTATATTGTCGAGGTTGCGAGCATCGGCGACCCCAAAGGGATAGCTTCCGGGGCGCTGCGCATCAGCAAAGATCCCCGGGAACTGCTGATTGCTGAGTTTGCCGCCCGCGTAATTGAGTACTCGGGTTATTTCAGGGACGGCTATTCCCTGCAGCTGGGCAGCGGGGGCGCAGCTTTGGCAACCGCAAAATTTATCCGCGAAAAAATGCTCGCCCGGTCCATCACCGCCAGCTTTGGCGTGGGAGGAGTAACTGCGCCGTTTGTCGGCATGCTCGAAGAAGGCTTGATCAAAACCGTCTTTGATACCCAGGACTTTGATATAGTCTCCATTGAATCGCTAAAGAAAAATCCCAACCATCTCGAAATATCGGCCTCTTATTACGCCAATCCGCACAGCCGGGGCCCCATTGTCAACAACCTGGATTTTGTCATCTTAAGCGCAACCGAAATTGACGTGAATTTCAACGTCAATGTCATCACCGATTCCAACGGAGTGCTGATGGGGGCGTCAGGCGGGCATTGCGATACTGCGGCCGGGGCTGCAGTATCCATTGTTGTGGCGCCGCTCTTACGGGGCAGGCTGCCGATGGTGCGGGATAGAGTACATACGATCATTACGCCGGGTGAAACGGTGGATGTGGTGGTAACCGAGCGGGGGATAGCGGTCAATCCTCAGCGGCGGGATTTGCTGGATTGTTTAAAATCGGCGAAACTGCCGCTGATGAGCATTGAAGAACTGCAGAAGATTGCTTATGATCTGGCCGGCAAGCCCGAACCGGTGGAGGTAACGGACGAAATTGTCGCTGTTGTCGAGTACCGGGACGGTTCGGTGCTTGATGTCATCAGGAAACCGCGCTAAACGGCATTTGCCGTCTTTATACCGGCAGGAAAGCCTGGCTCCCGGCCAGAATGATAACCATGAGGTGATTGCTATTAATGAAACCATTCCCCCGGAGCCGTCTGCGGCTCCGGTTACTCTGGCGGCAGTTCTGGCGGCAAAGGAATACCGTGCGGCGGCGCGGGATGAATTAATCGGCCGCCGCTGCGTCCCGGTCATCAGCTTAACCATCAATATGCCCGGGCCTCATAAATCCGGCCCGGAGATTACCAGCCTGCTTTACACTGCTCTGACCAAGCTTCGGCATCGGCTTGACGCCGCAGGCTGCGAGCTGCTGGAAGAAACGGTCCGCCATCAGTATACCGGACCATTTGCCCTGCTGGCCGTCGCCGGAGACGCTGCTGCTATTAAAAAGCTTTGTATGGCAATAGAAGACCGGACCGCCTATGGGCGGCTGCTGGATATTGATGTTTTTGACGCCAATGGCGGCCAAATCAGCCGCGCCGGCAGCGCTTCTCCACCCCGCAGCTGTTTTATCTGTCCGCTCCCGGCCGCCCAATGCGTCAGAACGCAGGCCCACAGTCCGGCTGAAATACTGTTGGCGGCCAAAAAATATTTGGCGGCTTATCAGGCCGCTAGAACCAGTTTGTGGCCACAGCCGGTTGTCGCCGTCGCGACAACCGCGCTTGAGGCTATGCTGATGGAGGCTGCCTGCACACCGGCCCCGGGACTGGTTGACCGCTATAACAGCGGCGCCCATCAGGATATGGATTTTTTTACTTTTATCAAAAGCAGCAGCGCCCTTAGTACCGCCATGTTCCGTTTCGCCCAGGCCGGCTGGGAGCATGACGCGCAGCCGGCCGAACTGCTGACGGTTCTGCGCCTGATCGGCCTGGAGGCTGAAGCTGTGATGTTTAAGTCCACCGGCGGTATTAATACCCAAAAAGGTCTGCTCTTTCTGCTCGGCATACTAACGGCGTCAGCCGCCTGCACCATCCGCCGCCAGCCGGCAGGGGCCTTCATTGACAATATCCAGGCTTTCACTGCCGCCGTCTGTGAAGGCCTGGTTGAACGGGAGCTGGAAATACTGCGTTCCAGGTTGCCTGACCGAAACCTGACGGCAGGCGAACGGCTTTTTCTTTCCCACGGCATTTCCGGTATCCGGGGCGAATTGGCCGCAGGCCTGCCATTGGTGAAAAGCCACGGACTTCCGGCCCTGCGCAGCGCCCTGGCCGCCAAAGCCCCGCTCAATGACGCGCTTGTGCATGCACTGCTGGCCTTAATGACCGTTGCCGAGGACTCGACAATCTTCAACCGGCACGGCCTGGACGCCCTTAGAACCGTTCAACAGCAAGCTTCGGCCATTTGGCTGGCTGGCGGCATGCTGACAGCCGGCGGCCGCCAACGCCTGGCCGGTCTTGATCAGGCTTTTATCGCCGCCAAGATCAGTCCCGGTGGCAGCGCCGATCTGCTGGCCTGTACTTATTTTCTGCACACCCTGGATCATCAGCTGCAAACTTGCAAAAATGGTTAGCGATTCCTGCCGTGGTATGCTATTCTATGGTTGTACAACCTGTTTTGATTGGAGACGATACGCATGAAAAGCAGTAAGCTGGTCATTGTCGGTGTCGGCAATGTTGGCTCGGCGGTCCTGAATTGCGCCTTATCGCTTGGCCTGGCTTCAGAAATTGCAATCATTGACATTAAGGAAAAAAAGGCCCGCGGCGAAGCGCTGGATTCCAGTCATGCCCTGCCTTATGCACTTCACCCGAACGTAAATATCCGGGCCGGTTCTTTTGCCGAATGCACAGACGCCGATGTAATTATCATCGCCGCCGGCCCCAGCATTCTGCCCGAAGAAGCTTCTAAAGACAGACTGGCTCTGGCCGGTAAAAATATTGCCGTAATGAAAGATGTTATGACTTCCATTACCCAATATACCAAAGAAGCGGTGATCATCATGATCACCAATCCGCTGGACATTATGGTTTATTACGCCCAGAATTTCTTTGGCTACCCGAAAAATAAAATTTTGGGTACAGGTACAACGCTCGAAACCGCCCGTTTTAAACAAATCATTGCCAGTCATTACGACCTTGATCCCAAAAATGTTCATGGGTACATCCTGGGCGAACACGGCAATTCAGCCTTTGCCGCCTGGAGCCTGGTAAATATCGCCGCAATTCCGGCCGCCCGGCTCAACGAATATTTCCCGGCTGACCAGCCGCTGGACTTCAATAAAACGGCAGCCCAGGTCATTCAGGTCGCTTATGATGTCCTCAATTCCAAGGGCTGGACCAATTCCGGAATTGCCATGGCCGCCTGCCGGATTGCCAGAGCTGTTCTGTTTAATGAACGCAGTATTTTCCCTGTATCGACAACGCTGGAAGGCGAATATGGCTTAACCGGGGTTGCCTTAAGCCTGCCCTGCGTGATTGCCGCCGAAGGGGTTAGACAGCGCCTTGAGGTTCCCCTGGCTGATGATGAAGCGGCAAAACTAACAGCCAGCGCCGCCAATCTAAAAAACGTAATAAAATCAGTTGGCCTGGCAAAATGACAAAACTCCCGGAACAGTTCATCGCTGCTCCGGGAGTTTTATTGACTGTTGTATATTTCTTGACCTGATGACTAACCAGCGCTATCCCCATCGACGCCAATGAGAAAGCCCCGCATTGCTATTGACGCATTCTGCATATCGGTGCAGGTAAAGGCTAAAGCCTCATTTTCTTCCTGCAGCGCAATCGTATACAGCATTGGCAAATAATGGTCATCGGTCGGGACAGCCAGGCCGGCGTGAGGAATTGTTTGATAATTAATCAGTCTGTCGTGGTCACGGGCCAGCAGCAATTCGGCAATTTGGCGGTCAAATTCCTCGGCCCAGGGATGAACGTAACCATAAAGCTGGGAAAAATTGCTTCTGGCCAGGTTATGAACAATATTCCCGCTGCCGACCAGCAAAATCCCTTGATGCCGCAAGGATTGCAACGCCTGCCCCAGGGCGTAATGCCCCTGCGGCGATTTGTTTACATCAAGACTGATTTCCAGCACCGGAATATCGCCCTGCGGATACATATGCTTGAGTACGGCCCAGCCGGCATGATCAATGCCCCGCCTGGCATCCGGCTTAATTTGCCGCCCGGCGGCCTCCTGCACCAAAGCAGCCGCTTCCGGTGAGCCGGGGCAGGCATAAGCCGCCTGATATAACTCTTCAGGAAAGCCATAAAAATCATAAATTGTCTCCGGCGACTGAGCGGCGGTAATGTAGGTTCCGCTTGTCAGCCAATGGGCTGAAATCACGATAACGGCTTCGGGTCTGGGCAGTTTACGGCCCAGTTCAGCCAGGCTGCGGGTGTACGCGTTATTCTCAATGATATTCATGGGCGAGCCGTGACCGACAAATAATGCTGGCATTTTCATATTCTCACCTGCTTCGGATTATTTTACGCTGCCTGTTAAGCTATATTATACAACTTTCGCCGTTTGCTTCAAGCCGGTTTTGTCGTTGCTCACTCCGGCTGTCCGCCCTGCTGTAATTATCGTTCAACATTCAGGCCGCCGCGATATTGATTTAATCAGCGATTGGCCGGCGGCCAGCTTTATTTATTTCGGTAGAGAAAATGGATGCCTTTCGGCATCCATTTTCTCTACCATTTAATTTTCCCCTGTCTACTTGACAGGGACGGTTTAAATGCATGGCAGTCCCGTTACCGACACGCTTTTTCAGCCTGTTGACCGCTGAATTTATGCTGCACACTGTCTAAATAAACCAACAGGCCCATAATCACCAGCAGGCCGCCCGACAGCAGAAATACCGGCCGTATCCCCAGCCATGAGCTGACTACCCCGCCTAACAGCGGCCCCGCCATTGCGCCAAGCTGATTGGCAGTGGTCGTCAGACCAAAGGTTCTCCCCTGAAACTCCGGTTCACTAGCCGAAACCGCAATGGTATTGATCGCCGGATAAACGCCGACAATACACAGACCAAACATAAATTGCAATAAACCGAAACCATAGATGTCAGTAACCAGAAACTGGCCAATAACAAACAGCCCGGCCCCGGAAAAGCCGATGATTAAAATCTTTAGAAAGCCCTGCCTCTGCCCCAGCCTGCCCCAGAAAGGGGCTGCAATAGCTCCGGCAACGCCGGACAGACTGTACACAACGCCTGAGGCTAACACCGCTCCCGCCCGGTTTCCCTGCAACTCGGCGACATACAAAGTCAGCAGTGGCTGCAGAATCATGGTTGCGACCTGCACAATAAGCAGCAGCAGCAGTGCTTTGGCCAGCCTGCGATTACGTAACGCCAGTTTAAAATCTTCGATGATGCTGTTTTCACAAACCGTCTGAAATTCAGGCGGCTCCTTCACCAGCATTCGTACCAGGAGTGTTCCCGCAAATATAATAACCGCTGAAACAACAAAAGATAAGCGCAGTCCGAATAAATGCGAAAGGACGCCTCCGGCCAGCGGCCCCATGATGCCGCCAAGCAGCAAAGCCGTTTGCATAAAACCCAAGCTGGAGCCAAGTTCGCTTTTGGGAGCCGAGGAGGCCACAATAGCCATCGACGCCGGAACAAAACCGCTGGCAAACCCCTGTAAAATCCTCACCATCAGTAATTCCACCGGATTTCTGACCAGCGCTCCCAATAAATAAACCGCCGCCAGGCTGAACCCGGCCCGCATCACCATTCGCCGGCGTCCTGTCCGGTCGGCGCACCGGCCCCAATACGGAGCCATAAGCGCCGAAACAAAAAAAGAAGCCGCAAAAAGCACGCCTGACCATAGGTTCACCTGCCCGGAAGTCACCCCGAGCTCTAAAAGAAAAACCGGTAAGAATGGTATAACCATCGTATAACTTGAACTTGATATCATTACCCCGAAGGCAAGCGCCCACAGGTTTTTACGCCAATCCACCAAAAAAACGCCTCCAACAAAATAGCCGTATCTATCATTATACAACGATCTGCTGAAATAGCAATGCGGTTTATTGACTTTAATCGCTTAAAACAGACAAAAAATTCACTAAATAACCCGGAAGCTGCAACTGCCTTCTGTACAAATTTTACTCTGCCAAAGCTGCAATACAGTTAAAATGAAAAAAGACCGCCCGTAACCTGACGAGTGATCCTTTCTCAAAAACCTCAGTTTACAAACCAGTCCGATAAGTCTTGCCGCCGCAGCGCCTGCTTCAATTCCTGCAACAACAAATAGGGCGTTTGCCGGAAAGTGTCCCTGGTGGCCCCGGCCAAATGCGGCGTGAGCGTAACATTATCCAGCGACAACAGCGGATGGTTCTGCGGCAGCGGCTCTGTCCAAAATACGTCCAGGGCGGCTCCGCCAATGCGTCTTTCCTGCAGGGCGTTCAGCAGGGCAGCCTCATCAACCAGTCCGGCCCGGGCTGTATTGATCAGGTACACGGTTGGTTTCATCCAGGCAAAAGCCTCCCGCCCGATGAATCCGGCAGTGGCTTCGCTAAGCCGGGCATGGATGCTGATAAAATCAGACTGGCGGCATAATTCTTCCAAAGTGGCCTGGTGAACACCAGCCGCCTGCAGCTGGCCGGCGCTGACATAAGGATCATAGACCAGTATTTTCACCCGGAATCCGGCCAGCTTTTGCGCCACCAGCCGGGCAATATAGCCAAAGCCAACCAGTCCCACAACCTTCTCATACATGTCGCCCATAAAGGCTGCATTGGCGTACTTCTTTTTCCACTGCCCCTGCGCCAGAGCGGCATGGCCCTTGGCCAGATTGCGCAGCTCGGCCAGCATTAAAGCCAGTGTAAAGTCTGAAACAGCCTCGGCATTGCGGCCCATTGTTTTCATTACTTTGATTCCTTTGGCACTGGCTGCCTTTACATCAACATTTTCGGTGCCGGCCCGGCAAACCCCGATATAGGCTGCCGGGGCGGAGGCGATCAGCGCAGCGTTCAGCGGCGTATGATGAGTAATAATGACATCGGCCCGTTTTACCTTGTCTGTTAGCTCAGCCGGCGGCTGACCGGCGTCGGGGCCGTATTTCTCGACCTGACTGCGTAAATGCCAGAATTCCTCTTCACTGGCCGGCCGCCAGTCAACGCCTTCTACCCTTGTGTCTGCCCCGAAGACTTCCCTTACTGCTTCGGTTAAAGCCGCAGCCGGCAGCATTGGATCACCAACCACTAAAAAACGCATGCTCTTAAACCCCTTTCTATACTAAACAACAGTCAATTTTACGGTTGATATCTTTAATGCCAAAATACAGGTGTTTGTAAACGCCCTCATACTGTTTGCGATATTGAAGATGGCGCTCCTCATTTGGCGTATAGCTAATTTCCCGACGCTTTATCCTCCTTACAGCATCATCCGAATCTTGATACATTCCGGCGCCCAGGCCGGCCAGCATGGCTGCTCCCAAAGTAACAACTTCAGGAATATCCAGACAGACAATGGGTTTGCCCAGAATATCCGCCTTCATTTGCATCCAGAATGGCGATTTGGTAGCACCACCGGTTACATGAACAGCACGAACCGGCTGATCGGCAACCTGCTCCATACTCTCCATAATAATGGCAGCCTCATAACATAAGCCTTCCAAAATAGCTCTGGCCAGGCAGGCCCGGGAATGAGCGGTTGTCAGACCGACAAAAGCCCCCTTGGAAAGCGGATCGGCGCCGGGTGTATACTTGCCGCGAAAATGCGGCAGCATAAACACGCCTTTTGCTCCCAGAGGAGCTGTTTGCGCTTCTTCCACCAATACATTAAAATCCGTTGCCGCAATCTCTTTGGCAAACCACTCCAGAATGCAGCCTGATGAAATCACCTGACCGGCAATATAATATTGATCATTCACAACATAGTTTACACAGGTAAAATTGGTATCGATGTGGCGCAAATCATTCGCCGGCTGATCGACCACCATCAAAATTTGCTCACTTGTGCCAATGGCGCATAAAACATTGCCGGGTTCCAGCAAACCACAGGCAAAAGCCCCGCATACATAATCCAAACCGCCGGTAAACACCGGTGTTCCGGCTGGAATGCCGGTGGCAAGCGAAGCCTTTGGCGTTACCGGCCCGATAAACTCGGCCGAGCGCTTTAATTGTGAACATATTTCCAGCGGAATCTGGGCATGGGCCAGAATTTCCTCATTCCAGCAGCGATTGCGTAAATCGGCGGCCATTGTCCTGCAGCCTACCGATAAGTCAACAACCGCTTGTCCGGTCAGGCAATATGCGCCATAATCCTGCATGGACACCCAGCGCTTGACTTGGCTGAACGTCTCGGGCATCTTATCGCGTATCCACTGGACTTTGGTAATGCCGGCCATTGGATTGGGTACAAAGCCGCTGATTTCGTATATTCGTTCGGCGCCGAATGAATCCCGCCACCATTGGGCAACCTCTTCCGTCCTGGTATCAAACCAGGCAATGGAACGATGAATCCAGCGGTCATTCTCATCCAGCAGCACACCGGCTGCACCCATGCTGGCAATGGCAATACCGTCAATCTTCTCATCGCCCAGCTGGCCCGCAACCTCTTGCAATACAGACTGAACCGCTTGCCAAATTTGGTCCGGGTCAAACTCCGCCCAGCTGGTCTCCAGATAATGAGTAGTCACCGGCCGCGAAGCAGCGGCTTTTAATGTTCCGTCCACACCGTAGGCCGCTGCCTTGCAATTGGTACTTCCAATGTCAATACCGATTAAACACGCCATTTTACCCCTCTCCCCGTCCTAAAATGAAAACTATTTTACTACAATTACCCCCGGATGTCCGGCAATTTCCTCCGTCAGCTCATCAATAAACGGGCTTACCGTAACCCGTAAGCCAGCTCTCTCATTGACTAAATCCAGCCCTGTTTTGATTTTATCCAGCGAAACCACATGGGTTAGGAGTTTTTTCGCCGATACTTTGCCGCTGCGGATCAATTCCAACGCCAAAGCATTATGGCGCGGCGCGGAAGAAAACGCCCCATATACGGTAATTTGCCGATAATGAACATGATTAACATCAAATGCAATGCTTGGCTGACTTTTCGGCAATCCGGCAAACAAACACACTTTCCCCATTTTACCGGCCATTGCGATCCCCAGGTTCTGAGCTTCATGCGTTCCAGCCGTAACAATGACTACATTCGCCCCCAGGCCCCCGGTCAATTCCATAACTGCCTCAATGCCGTCAGTGGCGCTCAAATCAACATAAGCATCATAGCCGAATTTTCTCGCTTCCTCCAGCCGCCGGGCGCTGCGGTTAATTAAGATTACCTTACCCGCCCCTCTGGCCCTCGCCACCTCGGCATGCATGCAGCCAATCGGTCCGGCGCCAATGACGGCCACGCTGTCGCCCAGGCCGATATTCATTACCTCCTGCCCATTTAAAACGCAGGCCAGCGGTTCGGCCAGCGAGGCTTCCAGATAAGTAACCTCATCCGGTATCCGGTTGATATTGCCGGCGGTGACAGCCCCGGCCGGAATGAGCAGGTATTCGGCAAAGCCACCGTTATAATGATGGGCGATCGTGGTCCTGGTGTAGCACATATTCTGCCAGCCCGACGAGCAGTAGGAACAATGATTGCAGCCGATGCCCGGCGCGACAATCACCCGGTCTCCCGCCCGGAAATTTTTCACCTCCGGGGCTGTCTCGACAATTTCACCGGCAGTTTCATGGCCAAGCACAATTGGCGGTTTGATTGCCGCGTGTCCATGCCGGAAAGTACGTAAATCACCACCGCAAATAGCGCAGGCTTTGACTTTCAGCAGAATAGAACCGGGCGTAAGGCCTGGTTTTTCCAGCTCCTCAATTTCTATTTCCTCAATTCCTTTGTACACTGCTGCTTTCATTCCGCAGTTCCTCCTCTGACAATGTTTTCTTAATTAAGCCTGGCTCCGACCGGTTAACCTGCGCCCGGCCGGACGCCAGGCAAGGGTTTAGACCACCTGGGCCAGCAGTAAAATAAAGATGAGTGCAGCCACAGCAATAATGGTTTCCAAAACGGTCCAGGTTTTTAACGTATCCGTCACTGACATGCCAAAATATTCTTTAATGATCCAAAAGCCGGCGTCATTGACATGAGACAGGATTAACGAACCCGCACCTACGGCCAGAACGATCAATTCCGGTGCAATTGTGCCCTGATTCATCACCATTGGGGCTACAATGCCCGCTGCAGTCATCATTGATACAGTCGCCGAGCCTGTAGCCACCCGGATCATCGCGGCAATCGTCCAGGCCAGCAGGATAGGATTAAGCTCAAAGGAAGCCGCCAGATTGGCAATCTCGCTGCCAATCCCGCTGTCCAGCAGCACTTTATTAAAAGCGCCGCCGCCGCCAATCACCATTAGAATACCGGCCATTGCCGGCAAAGACTGGTCGCAAAACCGGCCGATTGTCGCCATATTATACTTGCGGTTAAGTCCGAATGTATAAAAGGCGAATAGCAACGACAACAGCAACGAAATAAACGGACTGCCGACAAATTTTAAAAATCCGTACCAGGCGCTGGTTTTCGCCATCGTCAAATCGGCAATTGTCCCCAGCAGCATCAGAATGACCGGCATTAAGATCGTAAGCACGGTAATGCCAAATCCGGGCATCTCATGGTCAGCCCGGCCGGCCTTGATCTGGCCGGAGAAGGCTTCCGGCACCGGCAGATGCGGCATCCGGGGCGCAATAAAAGCGGCGAATACCGGCCCGGCCAGCGCGGCTGTCGGCAACCCGACAATAATACTGTATAAAATAGTCTTGCCTACATCAGCCTTAAAAATGTCCACTGCCGCCATCGCCGCCGGATGAGGCGGCACTAAACCGTGGACCACCGATAATCCGGCAACCAG
Organism: Dendrosporobacter quercicolus; assembly: GCF_900104455.1. NCBI lineage: Bacteria > Bacillati > Bacillota > Negativicutes > Selenomonadales > Sporomusaceae > Dendrosporobacter > Dendrosporobacter quercicolus. The sequence goes on along the minus strand of NZ_FNHB01000004.1, from coordinate 134,550 downwards.
CGGCAAGCCCAGTTTCAATAAAGAAAGTCCGGTTTCCTTGGCTAGGGTAAATACCAGCGGGATTAACAGGACAAAGCCAACCTGGAAAAACACCGGAATACCGACAATAAAGGCAACAAACATCATTGCCCAGTGAACCCGTTCTTTGCCAAACGCCCGAATCAGCGTCTGGGCAATCCGTTCAGCGCCGCCGGACTCTTCCAGCATCTTGCCCAGCATTGTGCCAAGTCCCAAAACAATGGCAATAAAACCCAGAGTGTTGCCTAAACCGGCTTGAATGGAGCCGACAATCTTGTCAAAAGGCATTCCCGCCGCCAGGCCGAGAAAGACAGATACGACCATCAGCGTCACAAAGGGATTGATTTTAAACCGCGTAATCATGATTAGAAGTAAGAATACCGCAATAACAGCATATCCGATTAACATACATCAGACCTCCTCTTATCTTTCCTTACCGATCACAGAACCCCCGTAGTCTCCGGCATCACCCCCTCCCGCAATTGTCTGCAGCATCCGGTTAACCGCTCGCAACACCTCTGTCCATTAGGTATATTTTGAATAATCAGTTTTTTTATAACAGCACACCTACCGTTCGCTGCACGTAGCCGGAACCGCCGCCCGGCGGCTTCAGCCGGAAAATCAATTCCGGCCGGAGCTCCGTCAAGCGGGTAGCCTCAGCTGCGCCGTACAGCCCCGTCGGCGGCCGGGGCAGCGCTTTGCCCATACAGCCGGAGAAAAGCACTGGGCTCATTCATTTGATGTTTTTGCAGTTCAGCCCTGCGGCTTTTCAGCTCAGCCTCGCTAATTTCCCAGTGAAGGGAACGTTTGGCAATATCAATCATAATTTGATCACCGGTCTCGACCAGGGCGATTGGTCCGCCGGCGGCGGCTTCCGGTGATAAATAGCCAACAGACAAACCGGCTGAGGCGCCGGAAAAACGACCGTCGGTGATTACCGCAACATTGTTCAGTTTGACAATAAGTTCTGTAATCCGGTGCATTTCCCGCATTCCCGGGCCGCCTACCGGGCCTTCATTGCGGATAATAATGACCTCGCCGGGTTGCACCAGGCCGTCCTCCAGTGCGCTGGTACATGCTTCTTCCGACTCAAACACCCGGGCAGGGCCGGAAAAACACCACAATTCTGGCGGAACGGCCGAACTTTTTACCACTGCTCCCTCCGGCGCTAAATTACCGGACAACACTGCAATTCCGCCTTCAGCGGCAAACGGCTCGTCAAAACACCGGATGATCCGGCCGTCAGCAGCCGGAGCGTCAGTCAATAACTGCGCTACTTCCACGCCGTCAACCGTTAGGGCCTCAGGCTGCAGCACCGGCTGCAGTTCCTTCATAATGACCGGAATACCGCCGGCCGGATAAAGATCGGCCACCGTATAGTCCGTGCTGTTCGGCGAAACCCGGACAATGAGCGGCGTAACCCGGCTGATCCGGTCAAAGTCCTCATAGGCTACCTTAAGACCGCATTCATGGGCAATCGCCGGTAAATGGAGTATGGAATTGAGCGACCCGCCAATCCCGGCTACCAGGGCAATCGCATTATGAAAGGCCTTGGGGGTCATAATATCCCGGGGTCTAATCGTTTGTTTCAGCAGCCGCATAACCGCCTGACCACTGTTGTAGGCGACAGCTTTACGCTCGGCGCTCAGTGCCGGGACCGCCGCCGAACCTGACAGCGACATACCCAAAGCCTCGGTAACCAGACACATGGTATTGGCTGTTCCCAAAAACGGGCAGACACCGGCGCTGGGGTAATATTTCAGCGTAATATCAAACAGTTCTTCCTCCGATATTCCGCCCTGTAAAAAGCTTTGACGGGCTTGCTTGGACTGCCAGGGTTTAATTTCATTGACCATTGGCCCGCCGGTTACAACAATGGAGGGTATATTCATTCTGGCCGCCGCCATCAACAGTCCGGGCACAATCTTATCACAGGACCCCAGCAAAACCATTCCGTCAAAAATTCCGTGGCCACAGATCATGGCCTCTATTGAGTCGGCAATTAATTCGCGGCTGGGCAGTACATAACGCATACCGCGATGCCCCTGGGCAATCCCGTCGCAAATTGCAATTGTATTAAACTCCAGGGCATGACCTCCGGCGAGTGCAATTCCCCGCTTGGCCTCATCCGCTAAATCCCGCAGATGACAGTGCCCGGGAACAATTTCATTCCAGGTATTTACTACAGCGATGATGGGTTTGCCCAAATCGCGATACTTTGCCCCGCACGAGCCTAAATGAGCTTTGGCAATTGCCCGCTGGTAAACCGGCATCTTATCCATGGCCTGATTCATTTCGATTGCTCCTCTTATGATATTTTTATGTCATTTTATAAGTTTATAATAAAAATTAATTTCATTTTCATTATAAACTTAGCTGCCGGCTTATTGCAATATTTTTTTCTATTTTTTATATCTATATGAAATAAAATTTCAAAAAATTATTTATTTGCAGGTTCAACGTCAATTCTGTACAATTAACCTATACCAACAATACGACTGAACCTCGGAGGATACTATGTCAGAAACCCCAACCCATTTATCATGTTTGCCGGTACTGCGCAGCATGCATAGTGATTTGACCAAAGCCGAACAAAAAATAGCCGATTATATCTTGAATAACCCGGCCGACGTCGTTCATATGACCATTTCAGAGCTAGCCGAAGCCGCCCGGAGCGCCGAAGCCACTATTTTTCGCTTATGCCGTAAACTCGGCTTTCCCGGCTTTCAGGGCTTAAAAATCGCCCTGGCCGGCGATATATTCTCCCCTATGGAATCAGTGTCGCGGGAGGTTGACGTTGATGACTCGGCCGAGCTTTTTTCGGCTAAAATCTTTGGCAATATTAACGAGGGCTTGCAGGACACTCTAAAGCTATTAGATTACAGTGCGCTGGAAAACGCAATTCAGACGCTGACCGCGGCCAGGCGGATTGACGCTTACGGTTCAGGCGGCTCGGCCATCATTGCCGCCGATATCGAACACCGTTTTCTGCGCTTCGGTATTCCAGTCCGTTTTTACGCCGACAGCCATATGCAAATCAGCTCTGCCGCCTTACTCCGCCCCGGCGATGTGGTCATTGCGGTTTCCCATACCGGGGCCAGCAGAGAAATTCTGGAAGCTGCCCGGATCGCCAAGCAATCCGGAGCGACTATAATTGCCATCACCAGCTATATCAGATCCCCCCTCAGCCAGCAGTCGGATATTGCTCTATTCGGCATGGCCAGGGAAATCAATTACCGTTCCGATGCGATGGCCTCCCGCTTGATCCATTTGGCCATCGTTGATTTGCTCTATACCGGAGTGATGCTCAAGCATCCTGATTTGCTGATTGATAATATGAAGAAAGTCCGTGTTGCCATTTCCACCCTGCGGCTGTGACAAAACAACAAAGAGGGGCTCATTAACCAGGGATAAGGGGAAATCAAAGGCAGCAGCCGGAAGCCGCCTTAGTTGTAAAACGAAGAAACAGGTTCCTTGTTTGCAAAAGCAAACAAGGAACCTGTTTCTTCGTTTTATCCGTTATTATACTGCCTGTCACTGCTGCCGGAAACAACAGCTACCGGCTTATACCACCAATTCCGTTAACTTGACTGTCCGCCCCTCCTCCATTGACTTTTGCGCGGCTTGGGCGATTAATACCGGCATTAGTCCGTCATAGCCCGTAACGGGGGATTCCGTATTCTGTAAAACAATATTGGTAAACGCTTGCGCTTCATCGACAAAAGCCTGATGATACCGCTCAAGGAAAAACCATTTGGGCTTTTCACTGAAAACGCCCTCTTTGGTACTAATCACCGCAGTATCAATAAGATCATTGGAATTTTGTACACAACCTTTGTCGCAATGCACCTCAACCCGTTGATCGTAACCGTAACGGGCAGCCCGGCTGTTGTCAATTACCCCAATTGCCCCGTTTGCAAATTTCAGCAGAACAATTGCGGTATCCACATCGGAGAATTGACGGATGCGTTCGTCAATATTAACTGCGCCGATTGCGGTTACCTCTGTTACTTCACTGCCGGATAAATAACGCACCATATCAAAATCATGAATGGTCATATCAGCATATATTCCGCCGGATGTGCCGATATATTCCATGGGCTGTTGTTCAGGGTCACGGGAAGTCACTTTTACAATGTGCGGCTTGCCCATGCGGCCTGAAGCCACGATATCTCTCACCTTTTTATGATTATGGTCAAAACGCCGCACAAAACCCACCTGCAATTTAACCCCGGCTTGTTCTACCGCCGCCAGCGCTTCTTTAATCTTAACAACATCGGTATGAATTGGTTTTTCGCAAAAAATGTGCTTTTTGGCTTGAGCCGCCTGAATAAGCAGATCGGCATGAGACTCTGAAGATGAGCAGATAAACACTGCCTCAATCTCCGGATCGTTAAAAATCTGGGCCGGATCATTGTAAATCTTCTTTACCCCTAACCCCTGGGCCCAAGTCCGCATCTCACTATTCATGTGCACATCAGCAACAGCTTCCAGTTTTGCATTCGGCACTGAAAATGCCAAATTGTTGCCATGCAGCTTACCGATTCTTCCTGTCCCGATAATACCTATTTTTACCACTCTTGACATCGTTTTCTCTCCCCCAAAAATATTGTATGGTCATCTGCCGCTCATAGAAATTTGCGCGTCTTCTCCGCTGCCAGCCGAAAAACATCGTCCGGGTCCATAGCCCAGTATTCCGGCCGGAAAAGCTCTACTGACGCAACACCCTCATACCCCTTTTTATGAAGTCTTTGGGTAATTTCCGCCAATGGGATAACCCCGTCGCCGGGAAACAGCCTGTGGCAATGATCCAGCTCTGCCAGCGGCAGATTTTCGCTGTCATCAATATGATAAACAAATATTTTTTCCGCCGGAACCAGATCGATGGCTGCCATATCCTGCAGTTTATCATAGAGAAAAAGATTGAAGGCATCTATTGCCACCCCGACATTCTGACGGTCTACAGCATCAATAATAGCCATGCACTGCCTCAGGTTCCGTACGCACCAGCGTGGATTTCCGATTGGTTCAAAAGCCAGCTTCATATCGTACGGGGCCGCAATATCGGACAACTTACGCAAAACTTTTACACTGTCTTCAAATATTTCCTGTTCCGTCTTGTTAATCATGGCATCGTCCATTGTGGGAACAACAACAATGTAGGGATTGCCAATTTTTTGCCCTGCCTCACAGGCAAAAGTAAATAGCTCAACGACCTTTGCCCATTGTTCTTCCGTACGAAAATTAATATCCTCGATAGAGTTAAACGCATAAGGTTTGACATTGCTTGCAGCAAAAAAGCTCTGCAGTTCTGCTATGGAGTGTCGCTGCAAATAGTCTTTCAGCATATCCAGCCGGATTTCGATATAGCTATAATGATACTTTTCACAAAGCATCAGGTCTTGCTCCAGTGTGGAATTCTCTTTGCATGTAGCTTCATTCATACCAAGTTTCACAGCCATCTTCATCTCCTAACTTATCATTTTAACGGGCAGTTTGGCAACGCTGCCCAGTCAATTGCCGCATAGAAAGGTAAAACAGTCTGTTAAAATCATCATTGAAAAAGGCTCAGTTCCGCAACCGTTTATTCATTGATATTCCGCCTTGCGAGAATGAATTTGAACAATTTATAATTTTCTGCAATCTATAGTTTTATAATTTCTGAAACAATGCTCCAATTGTTCAAGCGTACGTCCTTTGGTCTCCGGCAGCCACTTGGCTACAAAGAAAATTGCCATTAAACCGCCAAATGCGAATATAAAGAAAGTTTGCGATAAACCAATGCCATGCAGAAAGACCGGGAAACATAACCCGACGGTAAAATTGGCTATCCACGAAAAAAATACGACGGTCCCCATCCCAATTCCTCTCAGGCGCAGCGGAAATATTTCAGACATGATAAGCCAGGTAATCGGTGCACTGCACCCTTGTTGGAAAGCCATAAACGTTACTGTCATCGACAGAATCAGATAAGGAAAAAACGGTTGATCAGACAAAGTCATTGAAAAAACACCAATAAAGCACTGCGTAATGGTAGTCATGGTAAGCCCAATAAGAAAAATAGTCCGTCGACCAAGTTTCCCCAATAACCACATGCCCACTAAAGTCGCCGTTACTGAAATAACGCCATTTGCCGTATTGGCAATCAACGCAGCCTGCATGCTAAAGCCGGCCTCTTTCAGAATCTGCGTTCCATAATAATTAATGGCATTTACACCCGTAATCTGCTGAATAATGCCAACCCCAATTCCAATAAACAACAGCCGCCGAATCCAGGGCGTTACCGCAAACTCCTTAGCACTGGCTTTTTCCAAATGCGCTTCAGCATCGACAACTTCTTGAATTTCTTTCAATTCAGCAGCTGCACGCTCTTCTTCCCGTACCCGCTTTAGCACATTTAGGGCTTCGCCAAACTTTCCTTGTACTACCAGCCAACGGGGGCTTTCCGGCAACACCAGCATCCCCAGCCATAAAACTACAGCCGGTATTGAGGCAATAGCCAGCATCCAGCGCCAAATATGGCCGGTATCCCCATAAATATTTCCCAGGATCGCATTCATTAGAAAGGCCAAAAACTGCCCGGTTACAATCATCAGTTCATTTTGTGTAACTACACGGCCTCTATTCTCTGCGGGAGACATTTCCGCCAGGTATGTCGGCACTGTAACAGATGCGCCGCCCACGGCCAAACCAAGAATAAAACGAAACACAATCATAATATCTGAAGTCGGCGCGAGTGCGCATCCAAGCGCCGCAAAGAAAAACACACATGCCAAATAAAGAATATTTTTCCTTCTGCCGAATCGATCAGACAGACGCCCTCCTAGAACAGCCCCCAGAGCTGCGCCAAAAAGAAGCGAGCTTGCAACAAGTCCTTCCTTGAAAGGCGTAAGATTCAATTGGTCCGGCTGCGCCATAAAAAGCAAAGCGCCATTAACAACACCTGTGTCATAACCAAACAGTAATCCTCCGAATGTCGAGATAAGGGCAATCATCCTCAGATATGCTTTCGGCGTACGTTTACTTTCGTTTGGTGTTTGTACCTCCTGCTGCTTAACATTGGACCCCAAGGGATTCTGGTTATCCATAAATTATGCCTCCTTTTTATATTTTCCAGATTGCTTTAAAGCTTTACCATCACCTCAATTCTTCCACTTTACGTCTTCAACCGCCGGCACATCCCCGGAGCAGGCATGGCTGGGCCAGCATGGTGGCGGACGCGCCGCCAAAGCCCTTCAGGCTTTTACCGGAAACGGCTTAATCGCATAAAACTGACCGTCATTGGTATAAGCGGTTGAACCATCCTGCCATGTTTGATTACGGCAATTTTATTGCCGCAGGGCAACCCCGCGGTAAGCCCGGTCATCATTTTTTTGAAAAAGCGTACTTTCCATCAGGCGAATTCTTCACGCGATCCCGGGACTATAGCACTTTTTCTGGCAACGACAGAGTAGTAAAGAGTTATTTTTTCTTTGTTTTCAGTATAACTGCAATAATCAAGATCAAAGACTACGATAATATTATGTATTTTGGCATATTCAAGCGCCGGCAGTGTAACCTCGCGTGAAGGCTGACTGCCAGGGCTGTTCCGGGAAGCAGCAGTATTTTGCTGTTTTTGACCCAGATATTTTTTAAACATAGTGCCTTTCTCCAACGGCTGGTTCATATCCACCGGATTAAAATCCGCCGCTGGGACCGGTCAAACGAAACATAATGCTTAACTTTTACACCTTACGCTCTATTTTCACTTCTAAAAGCAAGAATGTGTTCTTTTGTGTTTTGATACACGGCATTTACGGCACACTGCGTGTAATCGAAATAATTGAACCCTGGTTTTTCCTTTGCCAGGATTTTGGTTTCGTCAGCAATCCGGTTAAGCGCCGCCGTCATCACATTAATTTTTCGAATTCCCAGATCAATGCATTTCCGGAAATCCTCAACCGTAATCCCTGAGCCGCCATGCAAAACCAACGCGGTTCCAACAACTTCATCTAATTTTGCCAAGCGGTCAAACTGCAATTGCGGCGCACTTTTATACACGCCATGGGCATTCCCGATTGCCACAGCCAGGGCATCTACCTTTGTTTCTTCATAAAAACGCTTTGCATCTTCAACCGGAGTCGCCATTAATTCCAAATCTTCCGAGCCATCCTCGCTGCCGCCCACTTTTCCAATTTCCGCCTCAGCGCTAGCGCCATATTTCCGGGCAAGCTGAATTATCTTTTGGGTTGTCTCAATATTTTCCTGCAAAGTTACTTTCGAACCATCAAACATTACCGAAGTAAATCCGAGATCCAGAGCATACTGAATGGTCGGCACCCTTAACCCATGATCTAAATGCACGGCAACAGGTACGCTTGCCGCCCGCGCCGCGCTCAGCATCATCGGCGCCATTAAAGCCAGCGGCGCGTAGCCCAGCCTGCCCTCGGCGATTTGCAGAATAATCGGCGCCTTTAGTTCTTCAGCCGCCTTAACCGTTCCCAGAATCATTTCCATATTTAAAACACTAAAGGAACCTACCGCATAATTTCCTTTCTCTGCCTTTTCCAGCATTTCCGTCATATTTACAAGTGCCATAATCCAAACCGCCTTTACTTTGTCATCATTATTTTCACTTTCTTTTTCAAGTCATTTCTTTAAATAAGCTTTTTAAAAAACCCGCCGCTCTCTCTGCTGCAGTTATTCCATCCGGTTCCGGCAAGCACTCCACAGACAAATATCCTTCATAGCCAATTTCTTCAATGCATTTTATAATATTCTGAAAACTGAACTGACCGCTTCCTGGATACCGGCGGGAATTATCCGCAAGATGCACATACCCCAGTTTTCCCTTGCATCTGCGAATCGCCGCACACGGATCGCATTCATCAATTCCCATGTGAAAGGTATCCAGATGCACATAGCAATTGTCAATTTGATAGTGTTCTAAAAATGCCATTGTTTCGTCGGCTGTGGTGAATATATTCACTTCATAACGGTTAATGACTTCAAGATTCAGCTTGACGCCCCGCTCCGCCCCGTAATTGGCAAGCTCCCTTAAATTTCCGGCCAGTCTGTCCATATATTTTGCCCGTTTGCCGCCTGGCGGAATATTGCCTTTCACCCAGCCAACCACAATATCCGCCCGGAGTTTTTGGGCCATATCAATGTATTGTTTCATGCCATGCATTGCGGCACTGACAATATAAGGCGCATCATCAATTAAATTACAACGCCCTTCCGTATTTAAGCGGCCTGTAATCACCATACAGACTCTTGCGCCACACGCCTGGGCCGTTTGCTCAATTGCCCTGTAATCCAAGTCCGCATCTTCTCTGGTATGCACTTCAATCGCATCAAAACCAAGACTGGACGCGGTCCGCAAATTGCTGCAGATATCGCCTTTCAGTAAAATTGGCGCAGTATTTGGCGCTTCATCGGCGGAAGATACCGCAAGTTTCCACTGCTTTGACACCATATTTCCTCCTTTATCCAGTGTATTGCCGGAATTTAGCCGAAAAGGGGTGATGCAGCGCCCACCCCTTTCAGCGGTATTCAATTCTGTTTAATCCTTAAAAGTTAACATAACTTTACGGGCAATGTCTTTATGATGGCAGGCAAGATCCATGGCTTTATCCAAATCAAAGAAATCGTAATGATGCGAGTTCAACGCCGCGAAATCATATTTATCTTTAATCCGGGACATAAAACGAATGGTTCTCGGAAACCACTTATTGGTTCCGCCTGAGCCGGACAGGCGGAGTGTTTTCCAGATGGTTTTCCCGATTTCCACCGGAACCTTACGTCCAATAGAATGACCTACCACACCGACACGGGCGGAATGACCGGCAATGTCGAAGAGCGAGGCAATGCCAATATCATTTCCCGAACACTCAATAACGACTGACGGACCACGCCCGCCGGTTAACTCTTTTAACGCTTCCTCCACATTGCAGGCGGTCGGATCAACCACATGGCTGGCGCCATAATTTAAGATATTGTTGCGCCTCTTTTCCAGAGGATCAATGGCAATGACATTCGCGCCGGAAGTCGCACAAACCATTGCCGCGCACATACCGATGGGGCCCGCCCCGATGATGGCGATATCGTCGGAAGCGTCAGGGCTGCAACCGTTGCCCCACACGCCCCAGTATCCCACATTGAAGGTCTCCACCCAGGCGCCCAGTTCATAATCCCAGTCATCAGGAATGACATGGGTGTATTGTTCTTCCAGAATCATATATTCGCCCCAGCCGCCGGGTGAGTCCGGACGAAATCCAAGTTCCCGCATATTCAGGCAGGCGGACGGCATTTTGCCGTCCTTGCAGTTTGCGCAATCATTGCAAGGCAGCACACAATCGCCAACAACCTTATTTCCGACCTTTACCGAGGTAACCGCGCTGCCGATTTCAACAGCCTGTCCGGCCCATTCATGACCGGGCACATAAGGCGCTATATCGTAACGCCCTTCAGCGGATTCCCCTTCATAGCATTCGACATCAGAACCGCATATTCCGCAGGCTTTAAGTTTAATCAGCACCTGATTAGGCTTTAATGACGGCAGCTCCAGTTCTTCAATTCTCAAATCCTTAGGACCATACATAAAGGCTGCTTTACATTTTACTGGACGATTTTTCATTATTCCGGTCTCCTTTATCTAATCTTTATACAGATGTATTATGCAGCCGCTAAGCTGCGACATATATGTTTAATGAAAGTTTAATAGGTCAGGGTATAAATGTGACGGCCGCCATTCACCGGCCCTTTAATGACTGCCTCAATATCCTCGCGTTTGCGCTGAGTCACTTTGTCAATCGGCGGAAGCTCGCCGGCCGGATACTTTTCTAAAATATCATTGACCAGTTTTTCCAAATAGTCTAAAGTCCTTTCCACGCCCTGGCGCGCCTTTTCGGCATCGGCCTGGGTAGGATCGCCAATGATGCCTTCAGGGGTGCAGATACACTCCATGCCTACCGAACCAAACGCATTGTACCACTTAATCGGACCTACACCGCGCTCAGCCGAGTTGTTAATGTGTCCTGGCGGCAGCATTGGCGCGGGTTTGGTTGCAACCGCATATTCCTGCTTGCAAAGCTCGGGGAACAAAGCCAGCGACCAGGATTGTTCCACTTCATCAGCGTGAATAAACGGCGTATTGTAAGGGCCGCCATTTTCCTTGATATCAAGCTGTTCTTTGGCGCAATTCCAGAAATGAACATACAAAATAATACCGGGAACCTGAAATTTTTTGCCAAATTTATGAATTGCCAGGGGTATAACATAATCCTGCCCGTGTCCGTTCACGACAATCATTTTCCGGAAACCGGTATTCCAAAATCCGGCAAACACATAACAAAGATAATCAGCCAGCGTTTCTTCCGGTATCATGATGGTGCCGGGCATGCCCAGATGATGATAAGGATGTGATCCGTACCATATCGGCTGCGCCACCGTACAACCGGTTGCTTTCGCTACTTGTTCACAAAGCCGGGTGTCAAGATAGGTGTCTTCGCCGTAAGGGGAATTCGGCCCGTGGTTTTCCGTAGAGCCGACCGGTATTAAAATGACGTCATTCTTTTTAAGCCGTTCCGCCACCTCCCGGTTCGTCATATTTTGAAAATAAATGCCATTGTCTGCTTCCATATTGCCGCCTTTGGCCGGAATCTGCCATTTTCCCATTTTTATCTCCTCCATTCGTTAAATTGCCGGAAAACTTCCTTTTCATACCGGATAGTTTTGCGCTGGATAATAACTTATATTGATCAGCCTGCCTTCAACCGTGTTTTTTATACGCAGTTGAAACCAGAACCTTGCCGGCCGTAATCTGCATTCCTGCTTCAATATCTTCCAGGTGGTAACGCCCTGTAACCATTTTTCTCATATCAATGCGCCCCGCCGCCATCAAGGCAATAACATCCGGATAGATCCCCTGGCCTGACTGCCCGTTTGAGCCGCTGATGGTCGCCGCATTCCATTGCCAGTTAAAAATATCTACCGGTGTAAGACCAATGGTGTGCCCAATCTGCACGGTTTTACCGCCGATGGCCAGTGACTTGCCCATCACCGGATAGGTAAACTTCGTCGCCCCCGCGCATTCGGCAAACAATGAAATTCCCACCCCGTCAGTAAGCTCCATTAATAATTGCGCCTGCTCATCCGCCGATTTAAAATCCATAGGATTGTAGACGGCATCAGCGCCGCACTGTTTGGCCAGTTCGACCCGTTCCGGCACACTTTCAAAACAAATTAACTTGGCCGCTCCTGCTGTTTTCATCAGCGATATTGCCGCAAGTCCAATCGGTCCTGCGCCAAAGACGACAACATGCCCGCCTGGTCTGATCCCGCCGCCGCGAACAAATAATCCGTTGTAAGCAACGCCGGTAGGCTCAATCATTGCGCCCAGCTCAAATGCAGTCATCTTATCACCATAAAAATTGACGATGTCATTGAGCAGGTAACAATATTTCGCTTTAACCACGGCATATTCGGCAAATCCCCCATCATAAGTAAGGCCAGGCTCTTCCAAATCCTTGCATTGATTGAACATCCCCCGGCGGCAGGCATCGCATTCACCACACCAATGCATGGATTCCACGCTGACCAGATCGCCGACTTTTAATTTTTTTACCTTTTTACCAACCTCAACAATTTCCCCGGCAAACTCATGTCCGGTAATAATCGGGTACTTGCAATGACCGTCATATTTGGAATAGCCGTTCTCATCCCGGCGCAAAAGATGGGCATCGGTACCGCAAATGCCTGCCGCCCCGACTTTAAGCAAAACCTGATCCTCGTCATATTCCGGTATAGGCCGGTCGACAACCGAACCTCTAATGTTTTTCCAAATCGAATTCCCCCGCAAAGCACGTTGCGTGCTCAACTCTCGTTCGGACAGCTGATACCCGTCTTTCGGGCTCCAGTCTGCTTGGACATAAAACGCCCTCATGTTCATTCTCCTTTACATTTCCTTTAGCATTATCATAAGAATTTTTCCCTTTTGTTTCTATAGAATTCTTGCTTTTCTATTAATTCTGACTTTTGTGGAATTTCTCTGTCAAAACCCGGACAGATTGCCGGCTCAGGCGAATCCCGGCCGATTTGCGCCGCAGCCAATCTCAATTAAGCCGCCCGGAAAAAACGGCAAAATTCGTCAAAACATCCAGTAGTCCGCCAGAACACTTCCGGTATGCCGCCCTCCTCCGCTTGGTCTTGCGAAAAACAGCCTCGCCATTATCCTGCCGTTTCAGCGTTGCAAGACGCCAAGAGCCGGAGACGTTCCTGCTTTGTCAATATGAATGACAAAACAGGAACGTCAGGTGTGTCCTGCGGTCTTTCTCCGGCTGCTTCATGTCGTCGCTTGCGGAGCGAAAATCTACGTTGGCTAAAACCAACATCTAACCTTGCCAAGACACTCAATCTTATTCAGTTCTTAAAAATGAGCGCTTTTAATAAAATGCTGATTCCGCCCAAAATAAAGACGATAATCACCAAATGATTCACTGTTTTTCCCTCAAGCCTCCGGTCAATTTTGTTCCCCGCAATCACGCCTATGACTGCGGCCGGTATGGATAAGGCAAATAGCTGAAAGACGATCGGCTGGAATACGCCTGTAGCTGTATAGACAATGGTGCGAAATATATTTTCGAATAAAAATACAAAACATACATTACTGCGAAACTCATTGCGGTCACTGGAAGTCCGTTCAAAATAGGCCAGAAACAACATGTTGATGCCGAATAAACCTGCCATGATTCCTGAAGAAAAAGATATGACGATCTGTAACCAGGGATTAGGTTTCAGCTGACTGTCGCGTTTTCTAGTGATCATTTCCAGACCAAGTCCAATGATAAATATACCTAAAACAGCCTTGATTACCCAAGGAGACCCCATTTTTAAAAACAGTGTGCCGGGAATAACGCCAAGCATGACCAGCAGCAGGACAGGCAAGGTTTTCTTCAGGGAAAAATTCTTGCGGTTTTTCCATACAATCCAGGCATTCACCGGCATATCCAATAAAAGGTTGGCCGGGGTAATGACATGATTATTCAAATACATCGCCATAAGCGGAGTCGAAAGAAGAGGATTGCCAAAACCAACCAGCCCTTTAATCATAAAAGACACCATTTGTACCGCAAAAATATAGCTTGCAAGGGCAAACGACAGCACTATCGCTTTTCCTGTTTCGCGTTGGTATAGGTATTGCGGTATTGACGCGGCGACATTCCGATATATTTCAAAAACATCGTATTAAAATGGCTGATATTGTCATAACCGACCATCGAGGCAATCTGCGTAACGGAATAACAGGTATTGATGAGCAGGGTCTGGGCCTCTCCAATCCTGCGGCGGGTAATATACTGCATTGGCGAATAACCGATTGTTCTTTTAAAAATATGAGCAAGATAGTATGGACTGATATTCAGAGCGCGGCTGATGGACTGCAGACTCAAAGCCTCATCATACCGGCTGTCGATATAAGTTTTAATCATTTCTCCTTTTAGATAGATTTCATCCCGCTTTTTGTCATGGAAAACTTTGTTGTCCTCAACCAGCTGGAGCACCTTGCTTAACAAAGCAAGCATTAAATAATGGCAGCATTCTTCCCCGCCGACCTTGTTTGCCGCAAGCTCGGTATACATCATGCCCATAATCCATTCAATAGCAGCGGCTTGTTCGTTACAGGGAACAACCGGATAGATGTCATCGGCAATTAAGCAGTCCTTTCGAATTCCCTCCAGCTCCAATCCGGCGATCGCACAGCAATAAGTATTCAGCTCACTGTTGCATTCAGGCGCCTCATCATGCAGCACCCCGCTGTTGCAAATGATCATGTCACCCTGTTGAATGGGATAACGCACTTCATTTATGATATACACACCTGTGCCGCTGCGCACAAACAACAGTTCCAGCAGGTCCTGATGCCCATGCATAATCCGCGGATACTTATAGGTTGCATTAATTCGAGAGACATAACGCAATTTAGGAGTACTGTTTTTGGAAAAACTAGAAACAAACTCTCTTTTGACAAAGCATTGTATCATAAACAACTTCCTTCCTATAAATATATATCATCATCGCTTTATGATAGAGACAAGGAATGACGAGTCATCTTGTATGAATTATGACCAAATGCCGATCCCGGAATGGTCGTTCTTGCATTTCAGCAAGGAGCCACATCACAGGCGAAATGGCTCCTTGCTGAAAAGGCAGGAAAGTTACCATTAATGAAAGGAACGTAGGGAAACAATGCCGATTCCGCTATCGTCAAGGGCAGACTGCCAGTTATCAGCAAGGGTCATCATTGTACCAATCCGCCCGCCAGTATTGGCCGGCGCCCTACTCGTTCAGAAGCCAAATCCCACAAATCAGGCCAGTACGGAAATGACCCCACCTGGCAATATTGCCATCAAGACCCCCTCGTACTGAATTCCGCATTGCCGGGTATTTCCGTTCCGTAATACATTGTACCGCCAGACTCCAGCATCATGACCCAAAGCAACGCCAATAATCACATAAAAAACAAAGGCCAAAAACTGCCAGAAACGTACAGCCCAGCCTGGTGATAAAAACCAAGCTGGCTAAATAAAAAATATTCTTCCGGCAGCCATGTTTATCTGAAAAAAGCCGCCGGATCAGCTATAGATCCCAAAGCGACTCCGAACAGCAGTGAACTGGCTACCAGTCCTTCCGTATAAGCATTAAGATTTGACTAGTCCAGCTGAGCCATATAGGATAAGGCTCTGTTGTTACCCCCCCCCCCGGTTCACAGACATTGCCGCTCCTACGTACGACAGCGGCTGAAACGTTTAACCGTCTAGTTAGTTTCATTTTATCCGAAATAGTCGCAATATTCTTTAGATTTCTTGTTGGATACTCTGCTTACATCGAGATACTTTTCAGGATTTTTCTACCAAACTTTCAAAATCTTGCTTTTTAAATATTGGATTGATTCTTGAAAATCAATGACCGCTAAAGCTTCCGTCAGCAGACTTACCAGCCACCCTGTCGGGGCCTAGTACTGCACCACCCCTGAATTTCAGCCTACTGGCAGCTTCAGAATGGTGCAGTACTGGAAGTCCCTATTCGATATCGTCTTTCCAGCCTATTTGAGTAACGACCTGTTCTGTTCTGGCGGCAATAAAGGCTGCTATGTCTTTTGCTGCGGGCATAGCTGTGGAGCAGCTGTGGCTGGCGACAACCATAGAAGCGGAGGCGGAGGCAAATTCCAATGCTTTGGGCACCGCCCAATTCTCCAGTAAGCCATAGATAAAAGCTGAGGCATAGGCATCGCCGCCGCCAAAGGATTTGAGAAGTTTAACAGGAAAAGATTCCACCTTATAAGCCAGGGTATCGCCGCAATAAGCAACCGACCCTTTTTTCCCAAATTTAATAATTGCGATTTTATTGCCATATTCCAGGTATTTATCGGCTAACTGATAGCTTTTGACGTCATTGTCGGGCGGCAGCATTTCCATTAAATCAAATTCCTCGCGCGAACCAATGACAATATCGCTCAATTTGCCGGCAAGAGAATAATATACGGCAATTTCGGCTTTGGACTGCCAGGTATAATTACGGTAATCAATGTCAAAGATAATAACCGCTCCATGCTTTTTGGCGTAGTTCATTGCCAAAAAGCAGGCTTCACGGGACGGACTGGCCGACAGGGCCGTACCGGAAACAAGCAAAATCTTGGCCTTCTTGATATACTCTTCGGAAACATCGTCCACCGACAATTGCAGGTCGGCAATCCCCCGGCGGTACATTAAAATAGAGCTTTCAGTCGGACTTAGTATTTCGGTAAATGTCAACCCTAAGTTTTCGCCATTGCCAGCTGGCGTAAGGTTGGAAACGTCAACGCCTTCTTTTTGAAATGACTTTGTGATAAATTGACCGAATTGATCATTGGAAATTTTTCCAATGAATCCGGTTTTTTTCCCCAGACGGGACATACCTACCACGATATTGGCCGGTGACCCGCCAAGATACATAGAAAAAGTCGCCACCTCCGACAAGGGCCTGTGCAGTTCATTCGGATTAAGGTCAATTGTCGCCCGGCCAACAGCGATAATATCGATTGGCTTAGCTGAGTCAAACTGGATAGGATTCATACGGAAACCTCCTGCGTTTAATTTTTGCAACTGCCATCCCGCCTCCCGTTGCGAAGCGGAACTCTTTCCCCGGAGATAAAAGCGCACAGCCACTCGCCAGCTTGCTGCATAACATCCCGTTCTGCATCATTGTGATCCTGGAAAATACGCGCATTGCTTTCATCTTCAGTAAATTGCCTATATTTATAATTTTCTATTTAATAAGATTATAGCGAAGTATCCAATCCCCTGCTATAGATTTCTTGCTAAATACCAAGTGGCAAGTCCTGGCCTAAAAACAATATTAGACAAATTCTTCTTGAATTCTGCTCTCGGCGAATAAAAAAACATTTGACCGCGAAGCAGATACAAAACACAGCCTTACAACACGAACCCGCCGCCCAGAGCGCAGGCTGCACCTCTGGACCATAGATGAGGCGCGGCCATCAAGAGCAATTGTTTAGGCATTTGTGCTCTACAGACGCAGTGCCTAACCTTTTAACCTGAAATCAATACAAACGGGCTTGATCGATATTCCCTTTCACCAGCTCATATGCCGAACGAATGCGTTCGTTTCCGCTCACCTCAGCCACGCCTACCCGCCACCACGAGTTATAATTGCGCACCATTGTTTTCGGCAGCACTTTGATATCAAGCAACGTAGACGCCGTCTGTTTCCTTGCATCCGCCAGCGCCCGCCGCAGCTCTTCAATACTCTTTACCGTATAGGTCTTGCAGCCATAGCCTGCCGCACTTTTTGCAAAGTCTACCGGCACAAATCCTCCGTCCAGTTTGCCTGTCTTTTCATTCCGGTACCTGAATTCCGTCCCGAAGCTATCGCTGCCATGTCCAATCTGCAGATTGTTGATACAGCCGAAGGTCATGTTATCCAGCAGGATGACATTAATTTTTTTCCTTTCCTGCAGGGAGGTCACCAGTTCGGAATGCAGCATCATGTACGAACCGTCCCCGGTAAAAGCATATACTTCCCGGTCCGGTTCCGCCAGCTTCACGCCCAGCGCCCCGCTTATTTCATAGCCCATGCAGGAGAATCCGTATTCTATATGGTAGGTATTAACGCCTTTGGACCGCCATACCCGCTGCAAATCACCCGGCAGGCTCCCCGAAGCGCCCACAATAATGTCGTCCGCCGACAGCATTTCGTTGAGTACGCCGATCACCCTGGTTTGCGTCAGGCATGATCCTGTCGTGTTTATAAATTCCTCCAGCACCAAACGGTCTAAATGGTCGTCTATTTCCGGGACAAAATCTTTACCCGTATACTCAATACTGTATACCCGGTCTACTTCCTGTCTGAGCTTTTCCCGCGCTTCTTCCGTCTCCGTGGTGTAGCCTGTTTTATAGCCCGCCTGTTTCAGCTCCGTCGTCAAGGCTGCCAGCGCCGCTTTGGCATCCGCCACCACTCTTACGCCATCCAGTTTGTAAGTGTCAAACACAGCGATGTTGATATTCAGGAAGTCTACCTGAGGATTCTGGAATATCCATTTGGAGGAGGTGGTAAAGTCGGTATATCGCGTACCCACTCCGATGACCAGGTCTGCTTCTTTGGCAATGGCATTGGCCGCCAAACTGCCGGTCTCGCCTATTCCGCCCAGGTTCAGCGGATGATCCCAGACAATTGCGCTCTTTCCCGCCTGGGTTTCGGCAAACGGGATGTGAAAGGTTTCGGCGAATTCTTGCAGTTCCCGCGATGCTTCCGAGTATTTTACGCCGCCGCCGCAGATGATCAGCGGTTTCTTTTTTCCCGCAATTCTTTGGACTGCCGCTCTGATCATTTCACTTGTCGCCGGCCTTCTTTCGATCCGGTGCACACGCCTGTCAAAAAAGTATGCCGGGTAGTCATACGCTTCCCCCTGTACATCCTGCGGCAAAGCCAGGGTTACCGCACCGGTATCGGCCGGGTCGGTCAGCACGCGCATTGCCTGTATGCAGGCTGTCATCAGCTGCTCAGGCCTTGCGATCCGGTCCCAGTATCTGCTTACTGCTTTAAAGGCATCGTTTGTACTGATGGTCAGATCATGAAATTGCTCTATTTGCTGCAGCACAGGATCCGGCTGCCTGGTGGCATAGACGTCTCCCGGCAGCAGCAATACCGGGATGCGGTTTGCGCTTGCGGTCGCGGCTGCTGTGATCATATTGGCCGCACCCGGCCCTACGGATGAGGTACAGGCGTAAATTTGCCGTCTCAGCTTTTGTTTGGCAAAAGCGATGGCGGCATGCGCCATTCCCTGTTCGTTCCTTCCCTGATGCACGGTTAAATCCCCGGCGTCCTGTTCCAGCGCCTGTCCCAGTCCCACTACATTGCCATGCCCAAAGATGGTGAATATTCCTTTGACAAATTTATCCTGACGCCCATCGACTTCCACATACTGGCTGTTTAGGAATCGGATCAGCGCCTGCGCTACGGTTAGTCTTACCTTTTTCATTTTTTCACCTTGCCTCCCACTGCATTCAAAGTCGTCTGAAATACACTTTGTTACACGTGCGTTGCAGGCCGCCAGATTTTGGCCGACGGGTCAAGCAGCCAGGCATGGGCCGGGTCGTTGACCCTGTCCGTCCAAGGATTATTATCCAAATGCCGGATCATCCAGCAATAGTACATGGCATATCCCGGCGCCGCCACCTGCGGATGCACCAGCCCTCCCGGTATCAGCGAAAAGCTGTTGTGTTTGATTTTGCAGGCTTCTTCTCCGATCAGGGAAAACCCGAAACCCTGCGGTTTGTCAAACTTATAAAAGTATACCTCCGGCTGCGGGTGATGATGAGGTATGTAGCTTGACCATCTCCCGGGATAATGGATTACTTCCCCGATCACCAGCTTGGAATAAGGCGCGGTGGAATAGTCAAACACCGTTCTTACGATCCTCAGCGCAGCTTCTTCCCACACGCCTTTGCCAAACTGTTCCGCTTTGCATTCGTCCGGCAAATACAGCCTGCTTTCAAATGCAGCCTCGTTGGCTGTTTTTTGAATAATCAGCTCATAATCGCTGTGCGCTTTTATTTCCACTTTGACCTTGCGCGCGATATGCAGACAGGACGGGTTTTCGTCAAATACCGAGCTTCTCTCTATAAGACGGCTCCCGCCTTCCCAGCTGAGTTCTACTTTTCCTTTGAGCAGCAGCAAGGCCGTCTCCTGCTCCTCATCCCAATACGCCTGCTTTTCCCCTGCTTTACCGGCCGCTATGCCTATATCCATCAGCATCTGCTCCCGGGCGTTGTTTCGATCGCTGATTCTGTTGTAGCCCTGCTTGATTTCTTCCAGATAACCCATCATTTTAATATCATCCCTCCAGCCGGTCTCAGTTACCACCTGCTCTATCCTTGCTCAATAAAGCTTTAATTTTCTGGGCACTGGCGCTGCTTTCAAAACCCCAGCTGAGTCTTCAAATACGCTCTTGCCTTTAATGCATACTCTAAGGGATTGGCTTTAGCCGGGTCCTGCTCTGCCTCAACCAGCAGCCAGCCTTCATACTGATGATCCGCCAGTATCTTAAACAAGGGGACAAAATCAATACAACCGTCGCCGGGAACAGTAAATGCCCCCAGCCGGACGCCTTTCAAAAAGCTGAGACTTTCTTGTTTCACTTTATCCCGCATCGCCGGACGGATATCTTTTAAATGGACATGCTTTATTCTATTGACATATTTCTTCAATATCAACTCCGGATTCTCACCTGAGTATACGAGATGTCCGGTGTCATACAACAAATAAACCAGATTTTCATCAGTTAAGCCCAGCAGCTTGTCAATCTCCTCCGTTGTTTGAACCACTGTACCCATATGATGATGGAATACCAGTTTCATTCCTTTTTCCCGCGCTAACGCGCCTAGTTTGTTAAGCCCCGCCGCCAGCAGCTTCCATGCAGCGTCATCCAGGACATACTTGCCTTCAAAAACGGCAATATTTTGCCCCTGGATACTATGCCCCTGTTCTGATACCACAACAACCCTGGCTCCCATTGCACTGAGAAAATCACGATGTCTGATAAACTCGGCTTCAGTCTCTTCGTAAGGCTTTGTGGTCAGGAAAGAGCTGAACCAGGCGCTGGCAATTTCCAGACCCCGCAGATCAAGAGCCTTTTTCAACACTGCTGCATCCTTGGGAAATTTGCTCCCAACTTCAGTCCCGGCAAAACCGGCTAACGCCGCCTCACTGACGCATTGTTCAAATGTATTTTCCCGGCCAAGCTCCGGCATATCGTCGTTCGTCCAGGCAATAGGCGCAATACCCAGTTTTACGTTCTCCGCGTTAAACATAAAATTCTCCTTTATTAACTATTTATATATAAGATATTTGTATCAAAAATTTACTATTGGTCCATTGCAGTGAGCCGAACGACGGATCAGGCGGCCAGACAGAGCGGCGGCGATTCCCTTCCTCCAGCCGGTCTCGCTCAGTTGCTTGGTAAAAATTACGCTAAAAGCAAAATTGCAGCGCTCCGTCTTTTAGCCAAACGGCGTACTACTTTTTTGTCCGGCAATCGTTGCTCTTTTTTTTCATTATCGTGTATGTATTGCGGTATTTACGGGGAGAAATACCGATATATTTAAAAAACATCATGTTAAAGTGGCTGATGCTGTTATAGCCTACCATTGGAGCAATTTCAACCACAGGATAGTCGGTACTAACCAGCAGTTTTTGAGCCTCCCCGATCCGCCGCCGGGTAATATACTGCATGGGTGAATACCCTACGACTTTTTTGAATATACGAATCAGATAATAAGGATTTAAATTAAAGGCGCGGCTAATGTAAGATAAACTGAGTTCTTCGTCATAATGGGCATCTATATAGGCCTTGATCATCTCGCCGCGTAAAATATTGTCATCCTTTTTTGTTTTATCAATGTAAATCGGGTTTGCTTTAATTAACTTAAGCAAAATTGTCAGCAAGGAAAGCATTAAAAAATGGCAGCATTCCTCTTCGTCCTTTTGGTCTGATGAGAGCTTGCAGTGAAGCATATCCATAAGGCATGAGATATTTTGCTGCTGAGAATGACAGGACACTACCGGGCGGACATTATCCGGTATTAAGCAGTTCTTTTTCAAACCATCAAGCTGTAAGTTGGAAATTCCGCAGCAATAGGTACTGAGCCCGTTATTGCATTCAGGAATTTCATCGTGAAGTACATTACTGTTACAAATAACGGCATCGCCCTGTTGAATAGGGTACTTGGCCGAATTAACAACATACGTGCCTGTACCGCTGTGTACAAACAGAATTTCCAATACATCATCATGCCCATGCATCAGACGGGGGTATTTATAGGCTGCGCTAACTTTAGAAACATAACGCAGTTTAGGCATGCAGCCATAAGAAAAAGTTGGTACAAAATCCCGTTTAGCATAACACTGTATCATAAGGAACCCCTCTCTAAAGATAAATACCGGTGGCAACCTCTCCCACACCAACCAAATCTGGCGCTGGGAATACCTTCTTAATGCCTAGTTTATCAAGCAGCGCCGGATGCACCAAACTCACAGGCAAAAAACCACACACGCCTGGCAGCGAGGCCAGGGAGATCTTTATCTTTACACTACCTCCTTATTCCTGGAAGATTTGTCTATACAAGACCATTATATCAATATTTCCGCATTTCTCTTATAGAATTCTTGACCAATAATAAGTAGAAAATTCAGCTATTTCGAAATTATTTTTGCAATACTTTCGGAATTTTGCTTTTGCCCTTACATCCGGCCGGCCGCAAGGACAAATGTCCCCTAAAATATTCTGCAAAATGCACCGGCAGTACTTACGATCAAATCCTGCCAAAAAAATAAGATGGGCGGCGCTTTAAGCGTTCCCATCTTTTGAATTCCTGTTTAACACTCTAAAATATATTTTTTCAAGGCGTATTCCACGCCGGACTCAATATTGGACTTCGTTACAGCCGCCGCAACCCGCTTTAGTTCGGTGCAGGCATTGCCCATCGCAATGCCGAGTCCGGCCATCTTAATCATTTCAACATCATTGCCTTCATTGCCGATTGCCATCACCTCACGCATTTCCAGTCCAAGCTCATCGCACAGCAGTTTAACCGCATTGCCTTTGTTCACTGAACAATCCACCATTTCCAGGCCGTATTCGGTATCATTGGCAAAGGAAAAATCATGCCGTAAATCGCCCAATAATTCGGGAATTCGTTCAATCCGGCGCGAATCTCTATCGAACATCATTAGTCGAATCGGAATTTCCGGCAGGCCTGTTAAGTTATTTTTTCCTACCTCCCGGTATGGGACGCCATATAGTTGAGAATACTTGATTGTTTCTGCAATTGCTTCCTGAACATAGAGGATGTCGTCGCAATAAGCCTTAATATAATACTCATGCTTCTCCAGCAATTCAATCGCCAACCGGGCGCTGGGCGGGTTTAAGGGTTGTCTTTGCCTGATGCCGCTTCCGGCGGCTCCGGTTATGATAGCGCCGCTGTGCGCAATTAACGGCAAGTCAAGCTGCAACGCACGGGCATAGGGCAACATTGAGCAAAGAGGCCGTGACGACGCCAGCGTCACAGCAATCCCCTTTTCCTGTACATTACGGATTGTTTGCATGGTTTGCGGGGGAATCTCTTTTTTTTCATCCAGCAAAGTTCCATCAAGATCAAGTACGACCAGTTTCATTGTAAAATCCTTATTCAATTGACATAACCTCCTGTTAAAAGTAGTGCTTATGCGCGGCTCCTTCGCCTTGCTGGGCGAAAAATCTCGTGCAATTCATCCCATAGCTTAGACTTGGCGGGACTACTAACATCTGAAAAGCAAAAAACCTCTTGCAATGCTTTTTTTATAATGGTAATATTCTTAGTATGTTTTGATTATCTATTTGCTTTAAATTTACCATTTATTTTGCCATTAGGCAACAAGTTTGGCAACAGCGGCTTGAGACGCGATAGTCTAACAGCTGGTCTCCTGGGATTTTAGGAAATATTTTTGCCGCTATTTTTTAAGTCCCCTTGTTTTATTGGAATATATTGTATATAATAATGGACACTGCAGCTTATTTCTCATACAACCAGCGTTTTTGCAACCAATTACAGGATGAAATACGCGGGATCTCACACGCTGGAAAGCCGGGCAAAGACGCGCCTTTGCGGCCCAAAGGCCAGGCCCGCAGGGTGGGTGCTGGGGAATAGCTGTTATCAAATCTCGTCATACAGGGAGGTATCCGCTTGAAGTTCCGTCGTATAAGTGAAATTGAGAACTATCTAAACGACGTTGGAAACATTTCACTGGATAAATTATGTGAAGTTTTCAGTGTCTCTAAAAATACAATTCGCCGCGATATTGCAGAACTTGAAAAACGCGGCTTAATCCGAAAAGTATACGGCGGTATAGTCAGCACTAAAAAAACCACGCCTGAACCCTTTAAATTGCGGGAAGTAAAAAATCAGCAGGAAAAGAAAATAGCAGCTGAGCTTGCCTGCCGGTTAGTCGATGATAATGATGTTATCTTTATTGATTCCGGAACGACAACAATGCACATGGTTCCCCATCTTGCCGCCAGAAAAAATTTAACCATCATCACCTACAATTTGCATGTTATTATCGCCGCAATGCCCTATCCTAACCTAAATGTAATTTCCACCGGCGGCGAGCTGCATCGGGAAGCCAACTCTTTTGTCGGCATTAACACAATTAACTTTCTGAAGAACTATAATATCGCTAAAACGTTTTTAAGCTCAACCGGCATCTCTTTAACCAGCGGAG
Organism: Dendrosporobacter quercicolus; assembly: GCF_900104455.1. NCBI lineage: Bacteria > Bacillati > Bacillota > Negativicutes > Selenomonadales > Sporomusaceae > Dendrosporobacter > Dendrosporobacter quercicolus. Next base: position 109,737 of record NZ_FNHB01000004.1, on the reverse strand, counting down.
TTACCAATGTCTCCCCGGCGGAATACCAGATTAAGAAATATATGCTGGAAACTGCCGCCACCCCAATACTGCTGGTAGACCATACTAAAATCAACATTGCATCGTTAATGACTTACTGCAAGCTTGAGGATATGAATTATATTGTCATGGATAGTCCGCCTCCTCAGGAATATATTGATTTTTTTGCGAAAAACCAGATTGTTTTACTAACCGGAAGCCAGAATGAATAGCGCCTGTCGCAATAAAAAGCTAGAAAGAGACTTTATAGTGCCGGCAATGGCCGTTACTGTAAAGTCTCTTTCCTTGCAAAAAAGCTGAAGTCAGCCTGCCGCTTATTTCAAAGCCTTAAGATCAAGAGACAGGTCGTTTAGGTTTACCACCCATCTTGGATTTCCCTCAAGCACTGTACGCTTAATTTCCGCCAACAGCAGGTAAGGCGTGCGGCTGAAGGCGTCTTTGGTCGAACCGGCCAAATGCGGCGTAATTGTGACATTATCCAAGTTCATCAGCGGATGATCCGCCGCCGGAGGCTCAACCCAAAAAACGTCAAGCGCCGCGCCGCCGATCTTTTTTGTTTGCAGCGCCTCAATCAAGGCCTGTTCATCAATTAATCCCGCCCTGGCCGTATTAACCACATAGGCTGTCGGTTTCATCAGGGCGAACTGTTCGGCTCCGAGTAAACCCTGCGTTTCGGGTGACAACCGGGCATGCATACTGATAAAATCGGCGCGCCTGCATAACTCCTCCAGCGACACTTTCTTAGCGCCGGCTTCTTCAATAACCGCCTGACTGGCAAACGGATCATAAACGATAACTTCCACATCAAACCCCTGCAGTTTCTTGGCGACAACATGCCCAATATAGCCAAAGCCAACCAAGCCGACTGTTTTTTCAAACATATCCCCGACAAAACCGGCATTGGCATATTGCTTTTTCCAGTTCCCCTGCTTTAACTCAGCGTGTGAACGGGCGATATTTCTCATTTCGCACAGCATCATGCCAATGGTATAGTCAGAAACGGCATGGGCGTTTCTTCCCATTGTATGAAAGACCGCGATATTCTTCTTGGTTGCCGCCTGTACATCGATATTTTCCACACCCGCCCGGCAAATTCCGATTGCCGAGCATTTTTGCGCCCTGGCAATAATTTGGGCATTGATCGGCGTATGCTGGGTAATAATCAAGTCCACATCCGCAGCCAGATCATACAGCTCTTGCGGCGGCTTTCCAACGGACGGGCCATTTTTTTCCACAATACTGCGTAAATACCAAAACTCTTCATCGCTTGCCGGCTTCCAGTCGGCGCAAACAACCTCGGTATGCTCGCCTAACGTTGAATGAACAGCTTTCTTTAAAGCCTCTGAAGTTAATAACGGATCTCCAACCACCAATACTTTTGCCACGATAACGCCTCCTAGTAAATAAATAAGTTAAAATTGCTAATTTTGTCGGACAAAATTAGTATTGCACCAATCTTGAAACTGCAAAATAATGGCGAGACAAATTTTCGTAAGACAAAGCGGAGAAATGAGGCCTACCGGACGTATGCCTTGACGACAACGCAGTATTACGGAAATTCGTCTGTCAGTAGCTGCAGCATTCAGGGTTGGTGCAGTACTAACGCAGGCAGTTTTGAACACCCGCCAGTTTTTCATTAAATTCTTTTAACGCGATATATAAATCCTGATATAACGCTTTATATATCTTTTGATATTTCTCATGGTTTTGTTCATTGGGCTGATATATTTTTTCCTGGTGACTCATACGCTCGACGGCATCAGTCGGGCTGGCATAAACGCCTGCGCCCAGTCCGGCCAGCATGGCTGCGCCAAGCGCCGCAGATTCCGGCACAAATTTGCTTTTCACGGTTAAGCCGGTAACATCGGCTTTCATCTGCAGCCAGAAATCACTTTTGGCGGCCCCGCCAATGGCATAAATAGAATGAACATTCGTAGCGGAAATACTTTGCATTCCACTTAAATTGGCCATCATCTCATAGCAAAGCCCTTCGATCATTGACCTGACCACGTCGCCGCGCTTTGTCGCCAGCGTCAAACCGGTAAAAGCCCCTTTGGCGTTGGCGTCAATGCTCAGAGAATACCGTCCGGCAAAATACGGCAGCAGCATGCAGCCATTCGCTCCAATCGGCTGCCGGCTTGCCTCTTCCACCAGTTCATCAAACGACCCGCCCTTGAACTCCCGCTTAAACCATTCGAATATGCCGCCTGAGGCCAAAATCATGCCCATCATATAATACTTATCGTTTACCACATGCAGTACTGAAGTAAAATTTTGGTTGATATAGGACGGATTTGTCTGGGGCTGATCGGTCACTACCATAATCTGTTCACTGGTGCCGGTGGAATTCAGCATTTGCCCGGTATCAATAATACCGGTGGCAAATGCGCCGCAGGCATAGTCGATCCCACCTGCAAACACAGGGGTCCCGGCGCTCAGCCCGGTCAGTTTTTCTATTGACGGCTGGACGCCGCCAATCAAACTGCCTGAACGCACCGGCTCTGACAATAACGCCGGCGCAATTCCGGCTGTTTTCAAAATATCCTCCGACCATTCCCGTTTGTTCAAATCAAAGGCCATGGTACGGCAGGCGTTGGTATAGCTGACTTTAGCCACACCGGTTAATTTATAGCTGATAAAATCCTGCACTTGCAGCCAACGATGCGCTTTGGAAAAAAGCTCGGGATATTGATTTTTTATCCACTGAATTTTAGTGATGCCGGCAACCGAGTTTGGATTGATCCCGGTAAGCTGATAAATTTTTTCCGCACCAAACGTTCTTTTCCATTCCTCGGCAATTTTATCTGTTCTAACATCCAGCCAGCTAATGATCGGATGCAACGGACGGTCCTCAGCATCAAGCAATACGGTGCTGTTCATCGTGGCAACCGCCACACCTTCGCACCGGTCAGCGCCAACTTGATCAACAACATCCTTCAGGCAAGCAGCAACGCCGCTCCACAGCTTGTCCGAATCAAGCTCAGACCATCCGTTTTCCAGATAATCCGTTATTGTCGGCCGGCTGGATGTTGCCAGAAAATGACCGTCAAGATCACAGGCAACCGCTTTGCAGCTTGTTGAGCCAACATCTAGACCAATTAGATAAGACATAGGTAAAAACCTGCCTTTCCTTATAATAACAAATGATACTCCAGTGATTGCCGCCGAAGAAGTATACACGCTCAGCCCTGCAGAAGGCAGCAGGCTGCCATAAAATGCCCGGATGTCCGTTCACGACAGCCTGCCCTGCCACCAGAGTCCAGTTTGCCGGGTACAATACCCTGCTGTTTTCAGCTAAAATAGAACTGCGTTAATAACAAGTACCCCGACCAAGCCTCCCACAGCGATAATGACCTCCATTACGCACCAGGATCTAACCGTTTCCCGGACTGTTAATCCGAAAAATTCTTTAAACATCCAGAATCCGGGATCATTGGGCGGACCAAAATTCAAACTACCGGCCCCGGTGGCAAGAACCATCAGCTCAGGACTTACTCCGGTGAGGGGAATTAACGGAGCGACAATTCCGCCTGTGGTCAAAGCAGCGACTGTCGCCGAACCGACAGCCATCCGGATGACCGAGGCAATGATCCAGGCAAGAAGCAACGGCGATAATTCGGAGCCGGCCATAAGAGAAGCAATATACTTGCCGACGCCGCTATCCACCAAAATCTGCTTGAAAGCGCCGCCGCCGCCGACAACCAGTAAAATCATCGCAATAGCCAGAACCGACTGCTCAATGGTCTTCATTACCTCAGCCATAGTTTTGCCGCGATTTAAGCCAAACGTAAAAATTGCTATCCCAACGGCGATCAGTAAAGCCATATCCGGATGACCGACAAAGGCGAAGAATACATTCACCGGTGAATCGGCCGGAAAAGTCAGTTTGGTGATAGATGCAGCCGCCATTAGGAATACAGGCACCAGTGCGGTCAGTACACTGCTCGCAAAGCTGGGCATTTCCTCATCTTTAAAAATCGTTGGATTATAGAGTCCTTCCGGAACTTCCGGGTTAAGGTCTTTCATTGTATTATATAAAAGCGGTCCCGCCACAATAACGGTGGGAATCGCAATCAAAATACCATAAACCAAAGTCAAGCCGATATCGGCATTAAAAATAACTGCAATTGCCGTAGGCCCGGGATGCGGCGGTAAAAAGCCATGGGTTACCGATAAAGCCGCGGCCATAGGAATTCCCACTTCAAGCAAAGGAATCTTGGCGGAAACCGCCACTGTAAACACCAAAGGAATCAAAAGAACAAAACCGACTTCGTAGAACAGGGCAATTCCCACAATAAAACCAGTCAAACATACCGCCCATTTTACCTTTTGCCGGCCGAATTTATCAATTAAGGTGGTGGCTATCCTTTGTGCGCCGCCGCTGTCGGCCATCAGCTTGCCCAGCATAGCGCCGAAGCTGATAACCAGGGCCAAATGGCCCAGCGTTCCGCCCACCCCGGCTTCAATTGAATTAAAAACATTGGCCAGGGGCAACCCTTCGGCTATACCAACAAGCAAAGCAACAATAATGAGAGATAAGAAACTATTGAGTCTCAATCCGATGATTAACGCAAACAAAAGAACAATACCAGCTGCAAGAATGACTAACGGCATAATAGATCTCTCCTTTTTAGTAATACGTCAGACTTAACCCCGGGCAATCATTTCCCCATACTCCGCCTTTTTGGTTTTGATAAATTCCCGTACAGCCTCAAACGCCGGCATATCCTCAGAGCAGGCATGACTGGCAACCAGCATTGCGGCGGACGCGCTGCCAAATTCAAGGCAATCAATGATGTCCCAGTTTTCCAGTAAACCGCAAATGAAAGCCGAAGCATATCCGTCGCCGCCGCCAAAGCCCTTCAGGCTTTTTACCGGAAACGGCTTAATCGTAAAAGACTCGCCGTCAGCCGTATAAGCGGTAGAACCATCTTTGCCATGTTTTATGACGACAATTTGATTGCCGCAGGACAGCCAGTAATCCGCTGTAGTCCGGTCATCATTTTTCGCTGAAAAAAGCGTACTTTCCATCAGATCAAATTCTTCACGCGATCCCAGGAGGATGTCGCTTCTTCTGGCAACGATCGAATAGTAAAGGGCTATTTCTTCTTTATATTTCCAGGTATAACTGCGATAATCAAGATCAAAGACAACCTTAATATTGTGTTTTTTGGCATATTCCAGTGCCAGCAGCGTGGCTTCACGTGAAGGACTGGCCGCCAGGGCTGTTCCGGAAAGCAGCAGTATTTTGCTGTTTTTGATATAATCTTCGCTTACTTCAGTTGGGTTTAAAGATAAATCAGCGGCAAAATTCCGGTTCATTAAAATACTGCTTTGCGCAGGACTTAGTATTTCAGTAAAAGTCAGCCCAATAAACTCACCGTCGCCGGCAATACAAACCTGAGAAGTATCAATCCCTTCCTTCTCAAAAAAACCGGTGACAAATCTGCCCATCTGATCATTCGATACTTTACCGATAAAGCCCGCTTTTTTCCCCAGTCTGGCCATTCCAACAGCGATATTGGCCGGAGAGCCGCCCAGATATTTTTTAAACGTGGTGCTAGATTCCAACGGCTGATTTAAATCCACCGGATTAAAATCCACCGCGATTCTTCCAACACAGATAATATCAAACTTTTTGGACTGATCGAACGAAACCTTATGCATGACGCTCACACCTTTACGCTTTATTTTCACTTCTAAAAGCAAGAATGTGTTCTTTGGTATTTTGATATACGGCATTTACGGCGCATTGGGTGTAGTCGTAATAATTAAAGTCCGGTTTCTCTTTCGCCAGAATTTTAGTTTCAGCGGTAATCCGGTTAAGAGCCGCCGTCATCACATTAATTTTCCGAATGCCCAAATCAATGCATTTTCTGAAATCCTCAACCGTAATTCCCGAGCCGCCATGTAAAACCAATGCCGTTCCAACCACTTTATCCAATTTGGCCAAGCGGTCAAATTGCAGTTGCGGCGCGCTTTTATATACGCCATGAGCATTGCCGATTGCTACAGCCAGAGCATCGACCTTCGTTTCTTCATAAAAGCGCTGGGCATCCTCAACCGGAGTCGCCATTAACTCCAAATCTTCCGAGCCATCCTCGCTGCCGCCCACTTTTCCAATTTCCGCTTCGGCTGTAGCTCCATATTGCCAAGCCAGCCGGATGACCTGCTTGGTTGTTTCAATATTGTCCTGCAGCGATACTTTCGAACCGTCATACATGACCGAGGTAAAACCAAGATCCAGGGCATACTTAATTGTCGGTACCCTTAAGCCATGATCCAAATGCACAGCCACAGGTACGCTTGCCGCTCTCGCCGCACTCAGCATCATTGGACCGATCAGCGCCAGTGGGGCATAACCCAGCCGGCCCTCAGCAATCTGCAGCATCACCGGTGATTTTAATTCTTCAGCCGCCTTAATCGTTCCGATAATCATTTCCATATTCAATACGCTAAATGACCCTACGGCATAATTCTTTTCTTCCGCTTGCTTTAACATGTCCGTCATGTTGACAAGTGACATAAATGAACGTCCTCCAATTCATAATCTTCCCCTGCTTTTCTCCCGGCCAACCTTTCTGTCGCAAACCGCTTTAAAGGTCGCCCCGGCTCTTTCCAACAACCTGTTTTCCTTGAAGAAAATAAGCAATAACTTAATATTCTGCTTTTTCCGGATTAGCCAATACTGCGACAAGGGTCAACCGTCAATCTGCCAATCACTTCTCGCCCTTACTTTTCCGCTCCTTCGTTGTTGAAAACAGCCTGAAATATCCCTCCTTTCCGTTCTCAACATTTAACCAAAATATTACCAAAATTAAATGTTTGAATTGTTATTTTGGTTATATTTTGGTTATAATTTAGTTATATATTATAATTTTATAGGTATATTGTCAATCATTTTTATATTCAGAATATACCTTAAACATATTTTGCTGATAATAAGACAAAAAATGCATCGGCCGGAGAACATAAAAAAAAGACTTCTTGTACCAGAAGACTTTCCAATTGAGCTCCGGCCTAGTACTGTAAACGCATGAAAGCCGCTGCAGATGACTTTTCACTGGCAGCGGCTTTCATCAGTCCGGTCTCTGGCTCCATTCTCAATGCCCTAAATATTCCTTCACAAAGATTTCACGGTAGTGATGATAGTCATTATCCATCCTGGTGACGCCGCAGTCATGAATACACCATGCTTCCTCCTGCCTGGGTACAGCTACTTTATAATTCCGCCGGCGAAATTCGCCGCACTGGGATAAATCGTAACAATGCCAGCCGGTAAAAAGATCTTCCCGCCAGGGCAGGTCGTATTGGGTAGCCATCAGCAGGCCGTCCACACAATCAGTTTCGGCGTATTCCTGATCAATTGCCTGAAATGACAGCTTTTCCAGCCGGCCCCGGTGGCTATCATATACCTGGCCAAAGATCGTTTGGGCTTCCCACCATATGCCGTTTGGCGGAATTGACCGGCTGCCCACTACACCGATCAGGCCAATCGCCGGATTGGCAAAAATCGTCAGAATATCTTTGATAAAATGCCGGTTAACAATGAAAACGTCCTGATGCAAATACACCTTATACTTAGCATCGCTCCCGCGCATCCCCTGATTCAGCCCCCCGGCCATCGATACCGCATCCCGTACCGCGATCGTGTCAACCGTATACCCGTCGGGAACCTCGAGGCGATGGATATATAACAGACACTCCTGATACCATTCGTCGTTGTTTACGCAGGTAATAAAACTGATTGCTTTAGGATTCATGGTTAACCTCCGTTTTGTTCCGTCCAGCCGGATTTGCGCCCTTTAGAATATCTCTCAGACATTGCAGCCCGGTGTTCATACTGCCGGGACTAATGGCGTGAGCCAGATCCAGGATAGTCTGGGCATATTGCCTGTAGCCGTGCTTAATGCAGCCAAAGGTCAGCTTAAGCAAGCTTTCACCGGGATTCGTCAGACCAATCAGCGCGGCCTGGACAATTTGGTCAGGGCTGGCATGGCGGTTATCAAGATAGCTGAACAATACTTGTAGATTTTCTTCAGGCTGAATATTTTGCTCAATTCTGCGCAACAGGAAAATCAGCTTCTGCAACTCCATCACCGGGTGCGGCGTCAAAACTCCGGCCGCCGGCGCTTTGACGGCCTTAACCAAATACTGATACGCTCTGACCTGTTCGGATAATTGCGGATTTTTTGAAACTGCCGCCAACTGCTGAATAAAGGCCTGATCGGCCGCACTTTCATAAATTCTCAGCGGCAGGTATTGAATAATTCCATATTGGGCCTGATTAAACAGCTTGACAATTTCAGGCAGAGTAAAAAAGCGCAGGTGTGTCCGGTCAAGAATGCCGGCCTCTACATAATGCCAGTTGCCCTGCAGCAGGCTGCGCAGCACCGTGAAATGCGTCACATTGGGGATACTTGCCAGAATCTGTCCGTCTGCTTTTAGATAGGGCCGAAGATTGGCCAAGGCTTGCCAGGGATCTTTTAAATGCTCTAAAACATCAGCCAGAATGATATAATCGAAGTTTTCTTGGGGATAAGGCAAGCAGGTTTGTTCAACATCAGCGGCAATGACATCGGCGAATAAGCTGGCGCTTGCGGCTGCCTGCTCATTGAACTCAATCCCGGAGGTATCAGCCTGCGGGTAGATATTTTTTATCTGCAGCAAAGTACCGCCGCAGGCGCAGCCGATATCCAATACTTTGATCGGCTGGTCATGCGGTTTATCCATCAAGCTAATAATGTCATGCCTGATAAGGCTTGAATAAGTCGGATCAAAGCCCCACTTAGCCATAAATTTAGCGCGATTTTCAGCGGCGGCAACAAACGGTATGCTGCCGGCAGTATGAATAAAGGTATTTTTGCTCAACAACAGCTTATAACCTGCCAGCCGTATCCGGAAGGAGTAGTCATCGTCTTCAAACCCCAACGGTGAAAGGGTCTCATCAAAATAGCCCACTTTGTCAACAACTTCTTTTTTGATAAGCAGACAAAAATCCAGTAGTTTGAGTCTTTCCTCCCAATCCCGGGACATAACCTGATTATAAAATTGAGCAAAAACCTGCATTTCGGTCAAGTTTTGGTAATTGGCAGCGGCAGCCTGACCATTGCCGCCCTGGTTTGTCATTGGCCCCACTGCGCCGACCGCTGCGCTGCTGTACAAGCATTCCAGCAAATTGGTCAGCCAGTTTACAGTAACTACAGCATCATTTCTGAGCAGCAGGACCTGGTCGCCCGCCGCCTGCCGCATCCCCTGGTTGTACCCCTGGATAAAGCCAACCTTACGCTCATTATACAGTACCTGCAAATCCTCTTGCTGTGTCAGCCAATCAACCGTACCGTCAGTAGAGCCGGCGTCAACGATGATCAGCTCATACCCGCCTGCTGCGGTATAAGTACGGATGCTTTCAATGCATTGCCTGGTGTATTCCAGTTGATTATAAGTCAGAATGATAATACTTGTTTTCATAACCTGCCCCTAATCAGTTATTTGGGCGCTTAGTTCTTTCCGCGCAAATAAAAACGCCCTCTACACAATATGCAGGCAAAAATATTTTGGCGCCAGTTTGATCAGGGAAAATATTCAACGGCAAAAAGTCAGTGGACTGAAGCCTTGCCTTTCAGACTAAAACCTCCGTGTCAGGCAAGCCTGGCACGGAGGTTTTAGTTAAACACTTATTTTACCGCCGGTTCCTCAGCCTGTTTGGCCTCGGCTGGAATAACAATATTGCCGATACCGTTAAGCTGAGAAAAATCGGCGTCAACCACCAGCCGCATATTGCTGAAAACTTCCCTGATCAGCTGTTTTTGCTCCTCAGGCGTAGCGGGGGATTCCAGCAAAGTGCTGCTTAGGCGGGCCATGAGTTCGGTAAAATCCATGTGAACATTGATGATTGCGGCCGATTGCTTGTCAATGGTCAGCGTATAGTTAAAATCGCCGGCATTGGTCATGGCTTCCCGCAGTGCTTCCAGGCTTTGTCTGACCTTCTGATCCTTTATCCCGGCCGAGCCGATATAATGCTCCAGATTGCCGGCGGCGTAAGCGGCGTCAACGGTCACTGCAAAAATCAGGCTGCTGCCGTTTTCCCGCAAGAAAGTTACGTCTTTGATTGCTTTCAGATAGCCTTGGTATTCATTGGCCGGCTGCAGATACGGCATCACTTCTTTAAGCCACTGATGATCGATATTGGAATAAACGACAAGCTGGCTGCCTTCTTCCTGAAAATATTGCTCAATCTGTTGCTCAATTCTTTGCTCATCAATATACAGGGTAGCCTTCAGCATATTTTTCCCCAGCAGGGGCTTTAGGCGAATATCTCCTTCACTGGTGGTATAAGATTTTACCTTTTTCCCTTTTGCCTCCAGTTCCGCTAAAATATCGACCTTCATATGATAACTCTCCAGCTCTAAAAACTGCCGATAAGCTTGATCAACAGTTTTCCGGGCATCCAGTTCCGGTGCAGCAGCGCCGGCGGCACTGGCCGCGCCACCCTGCGCCATAATAAAAACAGCCAGCAGCAAGACGATACATTTGAACATTCGCATAAAAAAACTCCTTTGACAAAATAGTACCACAGGCAATTACATTCTTATCTGTAAATATTCCCATTATAATACCAAAATCCTGCCGGTTTGGCAGGATTTTGGTATTAGCCTTCAAAAACGAACGTCAGGCCGCTGTCATTAGGGTTGAAAACGTTTTAAACGCAACGCATTGATTACTACTGAAACAGAGCTGGACGCCATGGCCGCGCCAGCCAGCACCGGCGATAGATATCCGGCCGCCGCAATAGGAATGCCGACCGAATTATAGATGAGCGCCCAAAACAGATTTTGTTTGATGTTGCGCATGGTCGCCTTGCTTAACCTAATGGCTGCCACTACCCCCTGCAGGTCTCCCCGCATCAGCGTAATATCAGCCGCCTCGATGGCAACATCGGTTCCGGTTCCAATGGCAAAACCGACATCGGCTGTCGCCAGCGCCGGCGCGTCATTAATACCGTCTCCCACCATCGCCACGACCTTGCCTTCTTTTTTCAGCGCTTCTACTTTTTTCGCTTTATGCTCAGGCAGCACTTCGGACATGACATTTTGTACACCCACCTTGGCGGCGATGGCCCGGGCTGCCCGCTCATTGTCGCCGGTGATCAGCCAGACTTCGATCCCCAGCTGCTGCAATTCTGCTACGGCCTGCGCCGAACTGTCCTTTACCGTGTCAGCCACAGCAATCAGTCCCGCAATTGCCTGCTCAACCGCCAGCAGCATGACTGTTTTACCCTGCTGTTCAAGTTGTTCAATTTTGGCCAGCTCCGCTTCAATTGCGATATTGTTTTCCCGCATTAGTTTACGGGTTCCAACGAATATATTCCGTCCGCCGATACTCGCTTTTACCCCCTGTCCGGGGATAGCGGTAAAGTCTTGCGCCTCCGCTGCTGCAAGCCCCTGCTCCCGGCTGTATTTAACGATAGCCTGGGCCAGTGGATGCTCGGACTGTTTTTCGGCCTGGGCCGCGATTGTTAAAACGTCCTGCCTGGAAAGCGCGCCTACAGCGATAATATCGGTAACTTCGGGCTGGCCTTTGGTGATGGTCCCCGTCTTATCTAAAACAATAGTGGTTAAACGATGGGCGTTTTCGAGATGTTCTGCGCCTTTGATCAGTATGCCATGCTCCGCCCCTTTGCCGGTGCCCACCATAATTGAAGTCGGTGTGGCCAGACCCAGGGCGCACGGGCAGGCGATTACCATGACAGCGGTAAAGTTGACCAGGGCACGGGAGAAGTTGCCCGGATCAAAGATAAAATACCAGGCGGCAAAAGTTAACACGGCCAGACTTACGACACTGGGCACAAAATAGCCGGAAACAATGTCGGCAAAACGCTGGATAGGCGCTTTCGAGCCTTGCGCCTCTTCGACAATTTTTACAATCTGGGCAAGGGCAGTGTCCTTGCCTACTTTGGTGGCTTGAAATTTAAAGGAGCCAAATTTATTGATGGTCGCTCCCGCCACTTGGTCGCCGGCCTTCTTGTCCACTGGAACACTTTCTCCTGTCAGCATTGATTCATCCAGGGTCGAGGTTCCTTCGATAATAATCCCGTCCACCGGTACCTTCTCGCCCGGCCGCACGATGATGATGTCACCGGCCTGAACGTCCTCAACCGGCACTTCAGCTTCTCCATCGCTACGAACTACCCGGGCTGTTTTGGCCTGCAGGCCCATCAAAGCCTTAATGGCCTCTGATGTTCGTCCTTTGGCGGTTGCTTCAAGCAATTTACCCAGTATAATCAGTGTAATAAGTATCGCAGAGGTTTCAAAGTATAAATGAGGGTCGCCGGTAATGACATTGGCAATACTATAGAAATAGGCCGCCGACGTTCCCATCGCCACCAATACATCCATATTGGCGCTGCCATTCTTTAAAGCCGCATAGGCTCCGCGGTAAAACGGCCAGCCGGCCACAAACTGGACCGGAGTCGCCAGCGCCAGCTGGACATAAGGGTTCATTAACGCGTGGCTGACTGATCCCATAATGCCCAGGGAATGGAAAATCATGGCCCCTAACAGCGGCAGGGACAATACCGCCGAGAAGATAAGGCGGAAGCGCTGACTGCGAATTTCCTCCTGCCGGACCTTTTTTTCCCGGTCGACTTCACTGGCATCGGCGATATTATGCGCTTCAAACCCGATCCGCCGCACTCTTTCCTGCAGCTCACCGACAGTTAACGCACCGGCGCTGTATTCAACAGCAGCTTTTTCGGCAGCAAAATTGACGGTAGCGCGATAAACGCCGGGCATTGACCGCAGGCTTTTCTCCACCCTGGCCGCACAGGCGGCGCAGCTCATGCCGGAAATTTTAAATTCCGCTTTATCGGCTACCACCTGGAAGCCCAGCTTCCCGATTTTCTCGCCAATATCACTTAACTTCAGCTTAGCCGGATCAAAAGTAATTCCGGCCTTTTCCGCGGCAAAATTTACTGTCGCCAGCTCTACCCCGTCCAGGCGCGCCAAACCTTTCTCGATTCTGGCAGCGCAGGCGGCGCAGGACATTCCCGCTATTTTCAGATTAACTGTGGTGCTTTTACCACTGGTTCCCTGACTGCTCACAGTCCTCACATCCTTCTGTAACATCAGCACAATCCGCATTGCCCCGGACCGGTGAATGACGAATTTTTATTCCAGCAGGCCTCTTTGCATTGCCAAACAGCGGCAGCCGCCGCTTGCCCGCCTGACCAAAACCGGTTTCATTGTTCTTCATTGAAGGCCCCAAAACTGCCGTTTATTTGTTGAATTGTTTTAACACATCCATAAATTCATCAATACTTTGCTCCGCCCGGTCTTCTTTGATGGCTGTCACAATGCAGCTTTTGGCATGGCTCTCCAGAATAAGCAGCGCGACCTTGTTCAGGGCGGCGCGGGCCGCCAGAATTTGCTGCAAGATATCAACACAATAACGCCCGTCCTCCACCATCTTGTCAATACCGTTAATTTGGCCGGAGACCTTCCTTAATCGCTGGCATAAATCTGCTTTCTCTTTCGCTGTTAACACAGGCTCATCCTCCATTCATACTATACCCCGGTATAGTATATAAGTAGTATAGATCAATAAAACCGGCAAGTCAATATTTAATGCCCATCAGATAGCCTATCCCGGCAGGGGCCGGACAATACGAAGAGGCTTATCGCAAAAATGCATAAGCCTCTTCGTATTTAGACGCCGGCTGCAGTAATTGGAATGACCAGCTTATTGACTGACAATCCGGACAAACTTAACTGCAAAGCATTCTTTTATTACTGGCAGGAACCGGCCGGTCAAAACCGAACGGTACATTTCTTTTTTGGTAATCAGCAACAAATGGTCATCGACCTTTTTTAGGGCGCTGAGAGAATTAATATATTTTTCGAAATCGCTTGCCCCCATGGCCTGTAGCAAATGATTCAGGGCGGCGGACAATTGCGGCGCTTCCCGGGCAATCCGCTCCTGCAGCGGTGAAAACGGCACAGAATACCTGGTTGTTTCCATCTTTCAGCCTCCTGTCTATAACATACTGTCAAGAAATGCTTTGGTCCGGTCATGCTGAGGCTTGCCAAACAACTGCTCCGGCGTCCCGCTTTCGACAATTTCGCCATTGTCCATAAAAATGACCCGGTGGGCAACCTCACGGGCAAAAGCCATCTCATGCGTGACCACCAGCATGGTCATATGCTCCTGAGCAAGCTGCCGCATGGCCTTTAAGACCTCGCCGGTCAGTTCTGGATCAAGCGCCGAGGTCGGTTCATCGAACAACATAATATCCGGCTTCATCGCCAAAGCTCTGGCGATGGCTACCCGCTGTTTTTGGCCGCCGGACAGTCTGGAGGGATAGTTATCCCGCTTTTCCGCTAAGCCAACCTTACGCAACAGTTCTTCAGCTTCGGGAATGATGATTTCCCGCCTGATTCCTTTGACGATCATTGGCGCTTCAATAATATTATCCAGCACGGTCATATGGGGAAATAAATTAAACTGCTGAAATACCATCCCCATTTTATGGCAGATTGCGCGGGCTTTATCCTCACGCGCATATTGGCAGCCCCCGTCGGCGGTTTCAGTCGCCAGAATTTCTCCTTCTATTTCAATACAGCCTTGATCAATGGTTTCCAGGCGGTTTAGGCAGCGCAGCAGCGTACTTTTTCCCGAGCCGGACGGACCAATGATGGCCACAACTTCACCTTGGCCGACTTGCAGGTCAATTCCTTTTAAAACCTCAAGATTGTTAAAACTTTTACGGATATTTTTTAAACAAATCATGTTCATTTCCTTCACTCCTACTCATCATATGCTGCATAGCGTTTCTCCAGTTTATTAAAAAACCAGGTAAGCACTAACGTCATCATCAGGTAAAATATCCCGGCAATGATAAATGGAGTCATATCAAAATCACGCTGAACAATTGTTCTGGCCGTTCTAAGCAAATCATTCATCGCCAGCACATAAATTAAAGAAGTGTCTTTGACCAGCGTAATTGTTTCATTGCTAATCGGCGGCAGCACCCGCTTGATCATCTGGGGCAGAATAATTCTTTTCATCGTCTGCACATAGGTCATTCCCAGGGCCTTCCCGGCCTCATACTGCCCCCGTTCAATCGATTGAATGCCGGCGCGGAAGATTTCAGCGAAATAGGCGGCGTAATTAAAAACAAAAGCAAGCAATGCCGCTGGAAAATCCGGCAGCCGCACCCCAATATAAGGGATCAGGGGCAACGCATAATAGACAAACAGGAGCTGCAGCATCAACGGCGTTCCCCGCATCAGCCAGATATATACTTCCACCAGAAAACTCAGCGGCTTGATCCCGGACAGCCGGGCTAATGCCGCCAGCAGCCCTAACGGCAGGGATAGCGCCAAAGTGATAAAAAACATTTGCAGGGTTACACCTGCGCCTGCCAGCATCGGCTCAAGCATGGCAAGGATTGTTTCCATTTCTAAATCTCCTCTGCTTTTCATTGAGGCTCAACTGCATATCCTGCAACAGCCTTAGTAAACTGCACTCCGGACAAATGAGAAGGCTAATGGACGAACCATCAGCCTCTTTAGCTTACTTAACAATATCTTCGCCAAACCACTGTTTTGATATTTTGGCGGAAGTTCCGTCTTTTTTCATCTCATCCAGAATGGCCTGAACCTTATCCCGCAATTTCTTATCTTCTTTTCTAAACCCAACGCCATAAACGCCGACTTCGCCCAGCGGCTGGTCAATTGCTACATACTGACCGGCTTCTTTGGACAGATAATAGCGCCCCAGAATTTCATCTGTAATCACGGCATCCAGCCGGCCGGTCTTAAGATCCATAAAGGCGGCAATAAAATCTGGATATTGTTTAAAGTCTTTCAGGGAGTTTTTAAGCTGGACGTCCTTGGTCACCACTTCTTCTGCAATGCTGGCCTGCTGGACGCCGACCGCTTTACCGGCCAGATCGGCCGCACTCTTAATTGGCGAACCTGCCAGCACAAAGATCAGCTGCTTGCTTTCCATATACGGTTCGCTGAACAACACATTTTTCTTGCGCTCCTCCGTAATGTTCATCCCGTTCCAGAGGGCATCAATGCGTTTACCATTCAATTCAGCCTCTTTACTGCTCCAGTCAATGGCCTTGAATTCTACCTCCAGGCCCAGTCTTTTGGCCGCTTCTCTGGCCATATCCACATCAAAGCCGACAATATTATTTTTTTCATCCCTAAAACCCATTGGCGGGAAGCTGTCATCCAGCCCAATGACAATTTTCTTCGGCGCCGGCGCTTTGGTCTCGGTACTGCCACAGCCTGCCAGCAGTCCAAGCATCATCACGGATAATACCAAGGCAATTATTTTTTTCATTTACAAAATCCCCCACTTTTAAAAAATCATTTTAGACCAGTTAAATATTATTTTACTTTAATACACTAAAATAATAAAATGCTGAATCAGTGCTATTATTACCGGTTATGCTCTACTTTTCTTGGACTAGCTTTGATAAGCTCACTATTTTATTACCTTTCATTTAGCGGTGAACATATAAGAAATTGACGCTGCAATTCCTGCGAAAATAAACATGTAACGATAAATGGGCCGGCAAAGTAATATATTGTACAGAGAACGAGTTGGTTCAAACATTGGTGCAACAAAATGAAGGAGGCTGAAACATGGAGTTTTATTGCAAGGATAATCCTGCCTATGCCGCCTATTCGATTGGCGACTGGACCTATGGCAATCCGCAGGTATTGTCATGGGGCGAAGCCGCAACCCTGACAATCGGGAAATTTTGCTCAATTGCCGACGGAGTGGTGATCATGCTGGGCGGAGAACATTGCGCAGACTGGGTTACGACCTATCCGTTCAGTGTTTTATTTCCCGAAGCCGCCCATATTGCCGGGCATCCGAAAACCAAAGGCAATGTTGCCATCGGCAATGATGTGTGGTTAGGCAGAAACGCGCTTATTCTGTCGGGAGTTACCATTCACGACGGAGCGGTGATTGGCGCAGGGAGCATCATTACCAAAGACGTTGCTCCCTATTCCATTGTTGCCGGCAATCCCGCCCGTCATATGAAATACCGCTTTGACCAACCAACCATTAACCGACTGTTGGAAATTCAATGGTGGAATTGGCCGCTGCCTAAAATCATCGCCGAATTTCCCCGGCTGCTGGCAAAACCGACCGCTGACTTTCTTGCTCCGGCCGGTCCCTTAAACAGCCCTGATCCTTGCACCTGCAAGGACTAGTGTCTTGACCGCCCTAACCCAGTGAGTACTGACGGGTCTAGTTTAGATTGGCGCAGTATGAGTGAGACCGTCACGCCGCAAAGGGTGCAGAAACGAAAAAAAGCGCCGGCAGCCGCCGGATTCCGGAGGGCGCCGGCGGCTGCCGGTCAAGACAGTAGTAGAGCATCAACCTTAATTCTGTGGATACTGCTGCCCAGTCTTAAGGTTGATGCTCTACTAGGAAGGCTGCTTTTCCGTTTTGGACCCTTGTGTAAGTTTACTCGTCCAACCATAAATTCTCTTTGATTCCTTGGTCAGCATTGGGCCTAAAACAGCTAGAATCAGCACATACAGTACCGCATAGGACTGAACTACCGGCAACAGTCCGCCGGCCTTGCCGATGTTAGCCATAATAATCGAAAACTCGCCCCGTGAAACCAGAGTAAAGCCAATATTATACGAGGCGCGGGTTGAAACGCCGGCAACACGGCCGGCAACCATTCCTGAGATAAAATTGCAGCCAATGGTAAGCAGCACGCCGATAACGGCAATACCGACAGCCCCGCTCAGCGTAGACGGATCAATATTCAGTCCAAAGCTGAAAAAAAACATTGCGCCAAAAAAATCACGGAACGGCACGATCATATGCTCAATACGCTTTACATGCACCGATTCGGCCAGCACCATCCCGACCATCAAGGCCCCGATGGCTTCAGCAACATGTACCGTTTCGGAGAATCCGGCAACCAGGAATAAGACCGCCAAAATAAGCAGCAAAAACAGTTCGGCGGAACCAATATTTAAATATTTATTAATTAAATGAATATATTTTCGTCCGACGAAGAGAAAGAACAAAATAAATCCCAATGCGGCCATTGTAGTACCGATGATCCCGGATATAGACGTAGCGCCGCTTAACAGCAATCCTGACAGCAGTGACATGTGAACGGCAATAAACAAATCGTCAAACATAATCATTCCCATAATGATTTCGGTTTCCGGATTGGCGGTCCGCTTCAAATCGACCAGAACTTTCGCAACGATCGCCGTTGATGAGCTGGTCATAATTCCGCAGATGACCAGAGTTTCCTTAAGCGGAAAGCCCATCATCCAGCCAAGCAGTAGGCCGGAAATAAAATTGAGGGTAATATAGCAGGCCCCGCCAGTCACAATTGATTTGCCTGATTTCAGCAACCGGCTGACGGAAAATTCCAAGCCGAGATAAAACAGTAAAAACAATACGCCCAGGCGGCCCAGAAAATCTATGTATTCCGCACTTTCACCAAATCGTAAATCAATAATGCCAAAATGAGGCGCATGCGGCCCTACAATCATTCCAACCAGAATATAAAATGGAATTACCGAAAAACGGATTTTTGCGGAAACCAAACCTACTAATGAAACCAAAGCTACGGCCAACCCCAATTGAAAAATGACTATATCCATCTGTTCCCTCCCTGAATGTTAGTGATATCCCCATGAGCTTAGATTATAATGCAGACAAGTACTTTTCATACCCGCCACAGTACATAAACGGCGGCCTTTTAGGTCAGCCGGTCATTTTTTTGCTGGCCGCCGGCATCAGCTGCCATGCAGCAAAATTTCTTTTAGCTTCTTCAGCTGCTTCCGCTCGCCGACAATGACCAGCAGAGACTTTTCTCTGAATTTATAGTCCGGTCCCGGGTTGACATGCTTACGATTGTCAGGTTCGATAACTGCAATGATGGTAGCGCCGGTCGCCTGCCGCACATTAATTTCACCAATTGTCCGGCCGATACAATAAGCCGGCGAGTCAATTTTGTACCATTCGATATTTAAATCATTCAGAGCGACATCAATTGTTTCCAGAGCTTTCGGCTGATAGTTCATGCCGCCAATCAAGCCGGCAACCTGCCGGGCTTCACTGTCATCCAGAGTAACCACCGATATAATTTCATCAGGGTCGTCAGCCTCGAAATGGTATAAGTCACGCCTGCCGTCATCATGCACAATAATGACCAGTTTATCTCCGCTACGGGCGTCAAGCTGAAACTTATGTCCAATTCCTGGCAATACAGTTTCCCGAATTGTCATGAGTATACCTCCCAAAAAAAGTTAATGATAATGTTCGGCAACTGCTTTATCATATCCCGAAAATTGATGTTTTTATGCAAAAATAACACAAGCATAGTTCCCAAACCAGCTATTCAAGAGCAATTCGGCAATCAATTCCCACATAAATGCAGTGCAGCTTTTTCAGCTAAATTTTACTATTTACAATTAATAATATCACATTTTATAGACTTTTGCGGCATTTTTATTGCCCTATATTCAATTAGCATCTAATTTCTTGATCTTTTATTCATTAATAAATATACATCATCTAAACATGTTTATAAGAATAATTTAGCTATAAAAAGCAAACTCATCTTCACCTGCATAAAACCAGTGCCCGGAACGGATTTTTATACAAATATTTTTGCTGCGAAAGATTTCCCGCCCGGAACAGGCAGGGGCTGTCTGTAAATAAGCTTACAGACAGCCCCTTAGCCCTTTAGTATTTCCCGGGCAGCGCCCTGCGGGACTGCCGGCTGGATTTATGCCGTTGTTTAAGCAAAGACAATTAATTTTTCCTCAGTCATTTCTTTTACCGTATACTGCGGTCCTTCCTTGCCAAGACCGCTCTCTTTAATTCCGCCATAGGGCATATTGTCGGTGCGAAAGGTTGCCCCGTCATTGATCATGACGCCGCCAACCGCAATCTTCATTGCGCAGCTTTTAACGACATTGACCGAATTTGTAAACACACCGGCCTGCAAACCGTAGGTCGAGTCATTGACCAAAGCTATGGCTTCACTAATCTCTTGATAAGGCACGATAGAAAAAAGCGGAGCAAAAGCTTCCTGACGTATTACTTTCATCTCAGGCTGAACATCGGTCAAAATGGTTGGCTCAAGCCATGCCTTGTGTCTTTTGCCGCCTGTCAAAACTTTAGCGCCATGCGCCACAGCCTCTTCAACCCAGGCTTCAGCGCGCGCCGCTTCCTGCTCACTAATCATTGGGCCGATATCAGTGGCGGCGTCCAGCGGATCGCCAACCTTTAATTGTTGCGCAAAAGCTACTGCCTGATCGCAAAAATCCTGGTAAACGCTTTGGTGAACATAAACCCGCTGGCAGGAAATGCAAACCTGGCCGGCATTGGCAAATGCATACCGGACACACATTTCGGCGGCAGCTTTAATATCGGTATCATGATGTACGATATTGGCTGAATTGGAACCAAGCTCCAGGGCTACCCGGCGCATTCCGGTATTTTTCGCCAGGCTTTTGCCAACAGCCGGACTACCGGTAAAGCTGTAGAAATTAATCCGTTGATCCTCGGTCAGGAACCGGCCGAGCTGCGAACCCGAACCGGTAACCAGATTCAGATAACCGGCAGGCAAACCGGCTTCGGCCAAAATTTCGCATAACATGACGGCCGATAACGGTGTAGCTGTCGCCGGCTTATAAATGACTGCATTGCCGGCGGCGAGAGCCGGACCAATCTTGTGGCACGCCAAATTCAGCGGAAAGTTAAATGGCGTTATGGCGCAAACAACGCCTACCGGTACTCTCAGCGTAAAGGCCCAGCGGCTGCCGCAGCCGGAGCTGCCCTGTAAAGGCACCATTTCACCGGTCATCCGTTTGGCTTCCTCCGCTGAAAGTAAAAGCGTCTGCTCCGCCCGGCTGACTTCCGCTAGAGCTTCTTTCATTGGTTTGCCCACCTCTGCGCATAGCAGCTGCGCCAGCTTCTGCTGATCTCTGATCAGCAGCCGGCTGGCTTTCATTAGAATTTCATAACGGCGGTAAGGTTCAACCTGAACTGTTTGATAGGCGTGTACTGCAGCGTCTACAGCCGCGGTAACCTCGCGTTTCCCGGCAACTGAAATTGCGCCCAGGCTTTGTCCGGTAGCTTTATTGGCGACAACATGCTTTTCAGCGGTTAACAGCCATTCTCCATTAATAAATAAACCATATTCGCGCATTTTCGGCCTCCTAAATATCTTGCATCATTTTACAACCAACGCCGGGGCTGGTACAGAATGCCTGCGGCAGGCCGGAGCGCCGCCGCTAAACAAAAAAAACGCCCGGCAGGTTATACTCCCCCTGCGTAAGCGTCGTTGCTTGCAAGCAAATCTGTGATTACCATAATAACATTGAAATAAATATTCGTCTACATTCAAAATGCACAAAATAAGAGAACCTTATTTTGTGCATTCATTACAACAAAGTCTTACGTCCAGTCTATTTCCGCCCGCCCAGATAGGCTTCCATCACTTTGGGATTGGCGGATACCTCAGCAGCACTGCCTTCCAGAACAATCCGTCCGATTTCCATAACATAAGCGTAATGGGCTATCTTCAAGGCCTGCCGGACATTTTGCTCCACCAGCAAAATGGTCGTTCCGTCATTGCTGATCTCCTGAATCACCCGGAAAATATCCGCTACGATCAGTGGAGCCAGCCCCATTGACGGTTCATCCAGCAATAACAGTTTCGGCCGGGCCATCAACGCCCGGCCGATCGCCAGCATTTGCTGTTGACCACCGGATAAAGTCCCCCCCAGCTGTTGTTGCCGTTCTTCCAAAATAGGAAAGCGGGCAAAAACTTTGGCCAGATCGCTGCCCACCGCCTGGTCTTTACGCAGATAAGCCCCCATTTCCAAATTCTCCAGCACCGTCATTTGGGCCAGAATACTGCGGCCTTCCGGCACCAGGGAAATCCCCTGCCGCACAACCTCGTGCACAGACCAGCCGGTAATCTCCCGGTCTTCAAATAAAATCCGCCCGGCGCTCGGCCGCACCAGTCCCATAACTGTTTTCATCGCAGTCGTCTTACCGGCGCCATTCGCTCCGATCAAGGACACGATTGCTCCGGCCGGTACCGACAAATCAATGGACTTTAATGCTTTGATACTACCATAACCGGCAACTAACTGTTTAATTTGGAGCATCATTCGTCCTCCTTGCCCAAGTAAGCTTCGATTACTGCCGGATTGGCCTGGATCTCGGCAGGGCGGCCTTCAGCAATTTTCTGGCCAAAATTCAACACTACAATCCGGTCGCAGATGGTCATCATCAATTGAATGTCATGCTCAATAAGAATAACGCCTTTACCCAATTGCCGGATCTTGCCGATAAGAAGCTTGAGGTCGCCGGTTTCGCTCTCGTTCATCCCCGCCGCCGGCTCATCCAGCAACATAAGCTGCGGATCGGAAGCAAGCGCTCGCGCAATTTCCAAACGCCGCTGCAGGCCATACGGCAAAGCCCCGGCGATGACGCCGTGCTCAGCTGCAACGCCGGTCATTTCCAGCATGGCTTCGGCTTTTTCCCTGATTGCCTTTTCTTCGCGGCGCTGGGCCGGCGTACGCCACAGCCCTTGCCAGAGAGCGGCATCCGACCGGCAGTGTGCGCCAACCATGACATTCTCCAATACCGATAAATTGCCGAATAAACGAATATTTTGAAAGGTACGGGCAATTCCCATAGCAGTAATCTTATGCGGCTTAATACCGGCAAGCGACTGTCCCAGGAACTGAATCACGCCGGCGCTCGGGGTCATAACACCGGTGATCAGATTAAACAACGTCGTTTTTCCTGCTCCATTCGGCCCGATTACCCCCAGAATTTCACCGCGGTTAACCTGAAAGCTGACGCCGGATAATGCGGCCAGCCCGCCAAAATTCTTACCGACTTTTTCAAGGTTCAGCATCATCGAGCCGGCCTCCTGTCTGCTTTTTCTCCAGCCGGAGCCAGTCGTGACCGCCAAAAGCGCAAGGTGTCTTCACTGATCAGCCCCTGCGGCCGGAAGATCATCATAATGACTAAAACACCGCCATAAATCATCTCCCGGTATTCGGCTACCGCCCGCAACAGTTCAGGCAGCAGTGTCAGAATGGCCGAACCCAGCAACGGCCCCCAAATGACATTGCCGCCGCCCAGCACGGCAAACAGCAGTATCTCTACAGCCCGGTGATAAGAAAAATCCTTAGGCCCAATATAGAAAGTAATATGAGCTGCTAAGGCGCCGGCAATACCGGCGACAAACGCCCCGATAAAAAAAGCCAGCAATTTATATTGCACGGTGTTAACTCCTGAAACTTCGGCGGCGTGTTCATCATCCTTGATGGCGGCAAACGCCCGCCCCAGACGGGAATGACGCAGCCTGAGCGCAAAAAAGACCAAAAAAATCACGAGCAATAAAAGCAGCGCCAGAATGACAAGATTGCCGAGCTGCTGTACGCCGATTGCTCCCAAGCCGTCGCGCAGGCCAACGGCGGCCAGCAGCTTGCCGGTTTGAACGCTAAGCGAGGGGATGCCGGAAAGCCCCAGCGCGCCATTGGTGATTTTCAGATTTAAAATAATCACCCGTACGACTTCACCAAACCCCAGAGTGGCAATGGCTAAATAAATCCCCTGCAGGCGGGTTGCCGGAATACCAATGACTGCAGCCATTAAACAGGCCGCGATTCCCCCGGCGGGGATTGACAGATAAAGCGGCAGCCCGGCCTTTAAGGCCAGCAGAGCCGAGGTATAGGCGCCAACGCTCATAAAACCGGCATTGCCCAGCGATAGCTGCCCGGTAGACAGGGTAAAATATATACTAATTCCCAGGATGGCATTAATCATCATAAACATTGCAATTTGCAGATAATAGGGGTTCAATAACTGCTCCATCCTACCGTCCTCCTTGGGCCGGACTACTGCCGAAAAGCCCCTGCGGCCGAATAAACAGCAGCACCATAATCAAACCGAAGGCAACAGCTTCACGGTATGAGGACTCGCCGTAAGCAACACTGAACACTTCGGCCACGCCCAGCAGCAATCCTCCGACCATCGCGCCCGTTATATTGCCCAAGCCGCCCAGAATGAGCACTGCCAGGCCTTTAAAGCCCATAGATATGCCCATCGTCGGTTCGACAGCGTTAAAGGCCAGGCCTACCAGTACGCCGGCCACGGCCCCCAGCCCCGAGGCCAGCATAACAGTCATGACAATCACTCTGCCGGTATTTACGCCAAGCAGACCGGCGGTTTCAATGTTTTCGGCCGTTGCCCGGATGGATTTGCCCAGTTTGGTTTTTGCCAGCCAAAAGCGCAAAACCGCCATCAGCGCAAAAGAAACGCCTAAAATGACGATTTGAATCATTGAAATTTTCAACGTTCCCAGCTCAAATAATTGCCCCGAAAGGAGCGGCGGAAAAGACTGGGCCTGGGGGCCAAACACCTTCAAAGCCAGGCTTTCCAGGAATATTGAAACGCCAATGGTGCTAATGAGCGGCGCCAGATGGGAAACTTCCCGGCGGCGCAGCGGCCGCAGCGCCACCCGTTCCAATAAAAAACCCAGGATGGCGCCGGCGATCATCGCTCCGGCCAAAGCGGTAAAAATACCGGCATTAAACTTCATAACAAGCATCAAGCCGACAAAAGCCCCAATCATAAAAATTTCGCCATGAGCCATATTGACAATGTTGAGAACGCCAAAAATCAACGTATAGCCCAAAGCGATAATCGCATAGGTACTGCCTAAAGTGAGGCCGTTGACCACTTGCTGCAGAAACATTCCTGCCCACTCCTCTCGTGTTGCTGTTATTTTAATTCGGTAAATACGCCGTCTTTAACCAGCAGTACCGTTACATCCATGGCCGGATTGCGGCTTTCGTCAAAAGCAAACCTGCCGGTAACGCCATGAAAATCTTTTACTGCGGCCAGACTGTCGCGGACTTTTCCGGCATCCGTACCGGCGCCCGCTTTCTCCAGCGCGTCGGCAATGATAAAGAGGGCATCATAAGCCTGGGCCGCAAATTGATCCGGCTCTTGATGATATTTGGCCTTGTATGCGGCTATGAAATTTTTGACGATGGCGTCGTCCTTGCCGGGATACCAGGGACTGGCTACAATTGCTCCTTCGGCTGCACTGCCGGCCGCTTTAATAAGCTGCGGTGAATTAAACCCGTTGTTCCCGACAACCGGTACATTCAGGCCAATCTCCCTGGCTTTTTTCAGAATAAGCGCGGCTTCCTGATAAAGACCGGCTACCATGACGGCATCGGGCTTTAACGAGGCGATTTTGGTCAGTTGGGCCGAAAAATCAGTATCCTTATCGGCAAAGGTTTCTGTTGTGACAATCTCCATGCCGCCCTCCTGAATCGCTTTGACAAAAGTTTTGTAGCCCGAAACAGCAAAATCGTTATTATTGGAGTACATTACAGCCACTCTTTTCAGGCCAAACTTTTCCTGCGCTTTTCTTACAGCCGGCGGGATAGCCAGCGATTCCGGCAATGAATTGCGAAACACGGTATTGCCTATTTCAGTAATTCCCTCAGCCGTTGTCGATGTGCCCATAATGGATACGCCCGCCTGGCTGGCGATCGGCCCCACGGCAAACATTTCACCGCTCAGCGTCGGCCCGACAATGGCAACAACATTGTCTTTATGAATCAGTTTGTTTGCGGCGTTAATGGCTTCATTTTTCTCACCTTTGGAATCTTCAATAATCAGTTCGATTTTCACTTTGCCCTTGGCGTTGATTTCATCACGCGCCAGTTCCAGCCCCTGGCGGATAGCTGCCCCATAAGCAGCGCCGCCGCCGCTCAGATAGGAAATCACCCCGATTTTAGCCGCCCCGCCGCCTGATGAGCCGCTGGGCGCCGTTGAACCGCCGCAGCCGGCGGCTGCAGCAGTAAACAGCACTGCCAGCGCTGCGGCTCCCCATTTCTTCATTGATTTACCAATTCTAACCATAGCCATACCTCCACAAATTCCTAAATTTTCCGGTGTCTTTGTACCGCCGGGACTCACTCTTAAACAACAAAAAACCCCCTACTGAACAGTTTGCTGTTCAGTAGGGGCGATGTCCGCGGTACCACCCTACATTATACTCCTGCACCCGGCTTGGCCGGACACTCTCTTTAACGCCGAGCAACGCTTAACCCTAATGCCGCTTAATCTACAGTATGCAGCATTCAGGCCAAGAGTTCATGGGTGAGTTCGATCATAGCGCCTGCACCGGCTTGCACCATCCGCCGGCTCTCTGGGCAGGGCCGCTATTGCCTTAATCCCAATCATTACTTTTATTATGCATAGTGAAAAATCCTAAGATATGTTATCTATTATTACAGCACCTTAGTATTTTGTCAAGGTGCATTTAAGTAAAAAAAGTGTTAACTTGTAATCTCCTTCACCGCCCTGTGCGGCTATGCCGGTGAACAGCGGCTTTAGGCCGAGGCTGCGGCTGTTGTTGAGCTTTTCCGCAAGCCCTTCTTCAGGCTCCCGGTTTCCCCTTCGTCCTGAACAGCTTTTGGGCCAAAACATGATAAACGGCAATAGTCAGCCCGACCACCGCCGCGGCAAACAAATACATGCCGCGATATCCGCTGTATTCAACCACCATGCTAAGAACAAAAGAGCCGATACCCACGCTGATATCCAAAGCGAAAAAGAAAGTAGCCGTGGCCACGCCCGCCCGGTGACGGGGAGACACTTGAATTGCCAAAGTCTGAAAAACAGGACCCAGTGCCCCAAAACCAATACCGAGAATGCCTCCGGCCGTTAAAAAGCCGGCAACTCCCTGAACCTGGCTTAAACCGATTAATCCAAGCATAAACAGCAACAGTCCGGGATAAACAACAGTATTGGCCCCAAAATGATCAAACAGCTTCCCCACAAGCGGACGGCTTACTACAATAAACAAAGCAAACACAGCAAAAAACACACTGGTATATGCCGTTAAATCAAGTAATTTAGTATATAAAGGAATAAAAACCAGCACCCCTGTATAAGCAAAAAACAATAAACCGCCCAATAACGCCATGGGTAAGGCGCGAGGTTCGATAAAATTGTCCCAGGTCAGCTTCCGGTTCGTTTGCTGCGGATTTTCCCTTTCGGGAAGATTATTTAAACGGCGGCTGCCGAACCAGAAAGCCAGGAGAGCCAAAACAGCGCAGCCGGCGAATAACAGGCCGGATGAATAATAGGAAATAATCGCCAGGCTTAAGAACGGACCAAGCACCATCGCCAGATTGGCAAACATGGCAAAGTATCCAATTCCCTCGCCTTTGCGCTGCTCCGGCAGAGTCAGCGCCGCCAGCGTTGCCGCCGCAGTGGTTCCTATTGCGAATACGGCCCCGTGGAGCAATCGTACCAGCAGTAGAAAATACAGTCCGTCCGCCAATAAGTACATCAGACTGACCAGCAAAAAAACGCCCAGCGATATCCGCATTATTTTCTGTTTATCAAATGCATCAATCCACGTGCCGGCCAACGGGCGGCAAATTACGGCGCCAACCTGAAAAAAGGTCATTGACAAACCTGCCTGCCAGTCATTGCCGTGGAGATTCTCAATAACAAAAACCGGCAGGGCGACAATCATGGCATAATGGGTCATATACTGAAAAAAGCTGCTTAAACTTATTCCTAAGAAGGCCTGTGTCCACAAGGCTTGTTTCTGTACAAATTCCACCTCGTATTCCATCATTTTGCGGTTACTCATCTTCATCACCGCTTCTTTGCTCCACCGCGGTTTCACCGACTTTTTTAATCAGGCTTACCAGCAGCTTTCTCTCCGGGTCTGAAAATTCCTTGGTTAAAAAAGCCGTCCACTCATCCTCAATCCGGATAATTTCCCGATAAATATATTTGGCTTTTTCAGTAGGATACAAACGGATTGTGCGCTTATCTTTTTTGTTAGGCCCTTTAGTGATAAAACCGGCTTTTTCCAACTGACCCAAAGCTCTCGTAACATTGCTTTTATTAATATAACTAATCGCCTGCAGCTTGTCCTGGGTAATTCCTTCGTTTTCACAAATGCACAGAATATACATATGCTGGCTGCTATTAATGCCCAGCCGGCCGAATTGTTTATTCAAATACATTTTATTGAATCTGTCGGCAATAGAAATCCACTTAATTAATTCGTTCATTCAAATCCTCCATTTGTTGCTCCCGCAACATTTTCATTGCTCTCGCAACTATTTTATCCAATGATGAAGTCTTCTGTCAAGCTTATCTTCACCCCCGGGTTTCCCTGCCTGAACTAGTATGACTCCAGCCCTTGTCTAAAAGAAAAGACTGCCGGCCTTGCGCCGACAGTCAACTCTCCTATACTATATCAAGTGCGAAATTTACTAATCGCGTTTTGCAATTCCAAAGCCATCTTGGCAAGATTTTGACTGGAGGAGGCAATCTCCTGCATGGAGGCAGATTGTTCTTCAGTTGCCGCCGATACCGTCTGTGCTTCGCCGGTTACATTGCCGGTAATTGCCGCATTATCCTGCACTACCGAAACAATTTGCTGAATACCGCTGTCGGTACTCTGAATGGCTGCCGAAATTTCCTTCACCTGCTCGGACAAGGTAGCAATCATTTCAACAATTTGCCGGAATGCAGCACCGGCTTCATTGACCACACTTGTGCCAATTTTAACTTTACTGGTGCCGTCATCCATAGCCTGAACCGCTCTGTCCGTCTCTCCCTGAATATCGCCAATCAACGCTTCAATCTGTTTTGCCGCTACCTGGGATTGCTCAGCCAGTTTACGCACTTCTTCAGCCACTACGGCAAAGCCCCGGCCTTGCTCGCCTGCCCGGGCCGCCTCTATGGCCGCATTCAAAGCCAACAGATTGGTTTGCCCGGCAATACCCGATATGGTATTTACAATTTGGCCGATTTCTTTCGATCTTTCCCCTAACTTCGTTACTACCAACGCCGACTCATTTACCGTTATTTCCAGCTCCGACATATGCTTGACGGCATTATCAATTGCCGCGCCGCCGTCCTTGGCAGTTGCCGCAGTCTGCATTGACTGCTCAGAGACAATATTGGCATTGGCGGCCACTACCCCAATATTTTGGGACATTTGATCGACAACTACCGTAGCGTGTTCGACCAGCAACCGTTGTTTTTCCGCCGCTTGCGCTACCTCGGTAATCGATGAAGCAACCTGGTTGGCGGCCTGAGCTGACTGTTCCGAACTGGCATTCAACTGCTCTGATGAAGCCGCCACCAATTCAGCATTTTCTTTCATGCGGCGGATTAACTGCGTTAAATTGTCAACCATGCTGTTAAAGGCCCGGCCCAGCAGCCCCAATTCATCTGTTGTTTTTATGTCAATTTTCTCAATGTTTAAATTGCCGTCGGCAACATTATTGGCTGCACTAACCAGCGCCAGAATCGGCCTGGTTGCAATATTGGCCAGCACAAAGGCAACGCCGCCGGTGATTAGAATGAGCGCCAGACCAAGGACGGAAGAAAATAAGGCATTTTCGATACTTTTTGCAACCGCTGCGCGATAGGGAATCTCCGTACAAACCACCCAGCCGGATTGATCGTTGCGAATATAACTGACCAGCATCTTCTGTCCGTCAATCATTACCTCTTCCGAGCCCTTGCCGCCGGACAGCCCTTGGTTTATAAATTCATGTTTTGTTAAATCCACCCGTTCTTCAGGTTTCTCAAGATTTTTTGTGGGATGGGCCAGCAGCTTTCCTTCCGTATCCACAATATAAACAACCACGTCATCTTTTGATAAATCCCGGACGAACTCATTTAATACCGCCAGCTCGATATTCCCCTGAGCAACGCCGATAATACCGCCGGTGTTTATGTCGGTAACCGGGGCGGCCAGCACCGATATTAAATGGCCGTTGTCCTTGCTGACCAGAACCTCGGATACAACCTCGGCCTGTCCCTTCATCGCCAGGTTAAAAAACCTGCGGTCGGCCACGCTCGTAATGGGCAATTTGTCGCTTCTGGCTACCTGTGTTCCCGTCGAGGCGGTAACAATCATCGGATCAAGATCGGTATAAACTTTCTTGGTATCGACCACCAGGGCCTTGATTTGGCCAGCATCCTGACCGGGATAAGAGCGGACCAGCGGATTTGCCGCCAGGGCTTTTACGCCATGCATATTCTTATCAAGCAAGTTGTGGATTTTTTCCTGAACCAGTTCAGCCCGTTTCGCGTTTTCCCCCATCGCATTTGTTTTCGCCTCATCCATTGAGCTGTTTAAGCTGATGGCAGTAAACAGAACAAGGGGCAAAGCACTGGCTACAACTAAAGCCAGCGCCAGCTTTTTCTTTAAATTCATCAATGATCGCGCCTTCCTCTTTAAGAGTTAAACAATTAAAGCTATTTCAACAGAAGAACCCTCTTTTACCATATTTGCTACATAACTACTAAACAGGCTGCCAAAAAATCTATTCAATTCATAAACACTGCGAATTACTGCATATCTTCACCACCAAAGAAAAGAGTTTCTTCCGGGGTCGCATCTCTGCACTAAGTTAAAGTCCACACGGATTGACCATTGACGCGGCAACTTAATCAAACGTCACACTATGTTTATTTGTGTTTATATATGTTTATTTGTGCCTATATTCTGTACTTTTGCTAAAATTCCTTTATTTTTTCCCATATATGCAACAGTTAAATTGAAAAAATTTGTTAATATATTAAATTTTTTACAGCTAACGCCTTGCGTAGTTTTGCTGGTAATGAGCTTACGGTCAAGCTGGCCAAAGCAGCAGTAATATTAGAATCAAATCAGTACCGCAGAGTCATTTAAACAGGGATAAACATGCAAGGATTTTGGGGCCTCAGCGGTGAAGCGCCGCGCAGAGCGGGATATGAAGGCGATGACAAGTAAGCAGGACGAAAAAGACTGTTACCTTTGCTTTTAGGGGACACAGGAAGTAGGCGAGCCCGACGATTGGTACTGGGTTCATACCTAAACTGCATAGACGCCATAACTGGTCCGGGACTGGCGGAGACATCCGCCCTTGAAGGTAGAAGCTTAAGCTATGCTCGGCGTCTATACCGTATATGGGAAAGCCTAAAATCCATCCATACGGCAGACTTATGATTTTATGATCGGTTTTCAGGATATAATACCGATTAGACAGGCAGACGAACCCTTTCCGAAGGGCGGAACCATAGCATGGTATTGCCCGGGCAATGCAAAAAAAGTCAGCCATTAGCGTCCAGCAGCGGTATAAACTAGCATTTACAGCATAATGGCCGAAAGAAAAACCAGGCTGCAAAGCAGCCCGGCCGGCTTTAAACAACGGCGAAATTTCTGGAAGAATACTACGACTATTTACCTCTTGCCGCAAGTTAGTCCTGCTGCCTGGAACGGGGTAAAAGTAATGCGCGGCAAATTCAGCTTATTCATCATTTTCGTTCTTCAAACCATTTTCTGCTCTGTCCTGAGGTAACGGCTTCGCTAATGCAGGTTGTAAATACTGCGAGGAAGCAGGGCTAACCGAACGCATGAAAATACCTTCTTGCCACTTTTGATATCCATAAAGTAAGAGCGCATGGGTCGTGGTGATAAGAAAACTCTGAAAAGGAGAAATGTTAACTAAATGAAAGATGCCCCGGCTGGAAAGGATAAACTGGAAAAGAAAAAAATTAAAGCTCAAATCCAATACTGCATTCGTAATCATATATAGCCAAAATTGGTGGTAGCTAAACTTAAATACCCACATTGTTAAGGCCAAATTCAAACCAATATTAAAGGGCATGATATGATAAAGAGGATAGGCCGTTTCCCTAACAATCCAAAACCCTAAACTGCTACCCACATCACCGATGATTACACTGGTAGCTACTGCAAGCACGCCAACAGGCATATATCGTTTTAAATCTTCTTTATTCATAAAAAATAAAGACAGCCAGGGAACGACTAACATAGACCATAATAATATTTGATTGCTCATACCCCATCAGCCTCCTTGAAATTATCCAATTAAGCCTAGTATTTCCTTTAAGCTAAATTCAATTCTTTTGCTCAATACCAAAATTTTTTTATATGTATCTGCAAATTGACAGCTGGTTGGCAACTTTTGTTAGCCTGTTATATTCGTTATGATAGAGCGGAAGGGCCAATCACCGACCAACAGCCAGCAACTCCCGTTAGGTAGGTTACTGGTCCAGCATAATACAAACTCAGAAGACCAAATAAATCCAAGCACTTCGAAGCCCATCGGTCGTTCCAGTACATGCCACTGAATATTAATGGACATTAGTCAAAAAACTGACCAATGTCCATTCTAGCAATCGACCAACTGAGCTATTAATTACTATTCATCGCCGGCAACTCCACATATTCGGATACCCTGGATACAAGAATATCAACCAGTTCGCTATCCATAAATTGATAATCATCAGGAATGTTAAGACAGATCATCTTCTTGCGGAAAAGCACATCACCAAAACGCTCTTGTAAGCGTCTTACATGCTTCTTCTCCATTACAAAAATTAAATCCGCCCAACCGATATGTCCTCTTGTTATTTTTACACGAGCCTTATCTTCTGTCCCTGCTGACCTAACTTCATATCCATTGATACCGTGGAATATTTTTTCCGCAGTCAGACTACGCCACTTATTTTTACTGCATATAAATAATAGTTTAATAGTCGCATCCTCCATATCGTAAAAATTATTATTTTGAGCGAATTGACCAGGCAATATTAGATAATAGCCGACAATTGTCACATTGGAAATCAAATAATCTATGAAGAGGTTCTCGAAGCAGCCATTCGTCGTTACAAGAGGGGCACTTAATTTTCAATTCCGACCGTTTACTTCGTCCTGAAACTCTAAGTAAATAATAATAGGTTGGTATTCCAGTTGCTGCAGTAATTTGTTTGCAAATGGCAATACCTCTTTGCGACAGACTACTATCATGCTTTGATAGCTGAGCTATCCCAAACTTTTCTCCGGTTGAACAATTCATTTGCAAAGTATCACATGCTTTATAGTCACTCTCCCAGCTAAGAATATCAGAATACTCATCATTCTTTGTTGCTGGTATTCTATACAACGGAACTATCCCAAAGCAATCTCCACAGCGTAACGGCGCCTCAAGTGCAAGATAAGTTGTATAAAGAATGAATGATGTTTGTTGCGTACAGCTACATTGAGGTATACATTCCGGTTCGCTACCAATTATTTCCCATGAATATTCAATACCCAACTTTTTTAGTTGCTTTATAGCATCTAATACATAAGAGTTTGCTCTTTCTGCATTTAATGCGACTAGTTCAGGTATTAATACATAGGAACGATATTCATTTGCCCGATTGGCAATAGGATATTCTCGTCCCAATATCTGACCATTCATGCGCAAAGCACCTAATAGAAATTCTAATGCCGCTGGAATTTGATCGCTATTTTCTATTTCTTCTTGCTGAATAAATGTAATTTCTGCAACAAACATATGCTAAATTCCCCTTGCTTAACCAATAGATTACTTTAATAACAGTATGATGTTGATATAAGTATCTTACGTCCTTTGAGGCCATTCTCAAACTCACATAGAATGACAGAAGAATGACAGAAGGGACGTTCCTTTTTTGTCAACTTTTGCGATTACGCCACGAGATATCCAAATAGACTTTTTTTCTTGCAACCCCAAATGTGTAGACGTTCAACACCTCGAAAACTACATGTTAAAAGCTGCTACTGCTTAAGTGCCGCGCTTGTCTTCCATTCCTCATCACCACTGATGATAGTATATCAAATGTGACAGAAAAGGAACGTCCCCATTTGTCCTGGGCTGGTTAGGACAGGCGCAAATTAATATTTCTATGTTTTTGTGTATTCAAGGTTTTTAGTAATTTTTTCCCTCTGCTTCTTATTGCAGCACTTCCAATTACCATTAATTCTTCAATCTTGGTTTTAACAAAAGGTTTATATTCGACATAGGTCTCAGCAAGATCGGCTAATGACTGAAGTGAATTTACTTTTACAATATTACTCTTACTATTATCCGCCCATGAAGTCAATAAATTCACAACCTGGGCTATTTCATTTCCTTCTAACGCAAGTCTGGGCAGCATTTGTGCAACATGCCACCTGACTTCCTGTTGTTCAATTTTAGAGATAACATGAATTATTTCATGTTTAAATGGCTGCAAATTTTGAGGACATACCCGCGATACCTTTTCTATTGCATCAGAAGCCCGCATTCTAACGCCAGCATCTTCATTACTTATGGCATTAAAAACAGCTTCAAATAAAGCATTGTCCTGCAGAATATTCTCGACAACCTCTTTCACTTTTCCAATTGATCTCAAATCTCCACTTTTTAACTTATCAATGATATTGCTCATAGGAGCTCCTCACCTAAGGCCTGAACGCCAGCGATATCCCTGATACCGCGTTCTTCGATCAACTGCCTCATTAAGTTCTTTTCTTTTGGGAGCATTTTTCTAAACCTCCACTGTTTTAATTTTATCAGACACCGGAGGTTTATATCATTTTTCCGCCACTCTCTACATTAACTATTTTGGGACAGCCTGACATCCCATTTGTCCAAAGGAGGCGGGCTTGCACCTGTCTATATAAAAGAATCTTCTGCAAACGGCAGGAATATCTTGTTTCTATTTAATAATGACAATCATAAATGGGGCTTCCTAAAAAAATAGCTCATAAACTTTTTTAACGGTTGGCTTATTTTCTTATCTTTTTTTATAATAAAGCCTAAATCCCAAAAGGCCGTAGGTACGCTGATAGGAATGCGGACAAGCTCATCATAAGCATCTATTTTTGCCAAGCTGTTTACAAAAATAAAAATCCCTTTATTTAAGGCCACAAAATCATAGGCCGTGTTTAAATCATGATTGCACCGGCTATACACCCGGGGCCTAATTCCGGCTTTCTTAAAGTGTTCTGCAACTACAAGCTGCATACGAAAAGTATCGTCCAAAAGGATTAAACTTTCCTCCCTGAGGTCTTCAAAAGAGATGCTCTCTTTTTGGGCAATAGGATTACTTTTATTAACTACAGCCACAAAATGATCCTTTATCAATGAATAATAATGAAAATCAACTGCATTATGCGGATTAATGGTGAAGGCGGTATCCAGCGTTTCATTCAGCACGTTCGCTTCACAAGAAACATCGGAATATTCGGAAATTTTAAGATTGATATCATCATGTTTATCAGTAAACTCTAGTAATTCCTTGGCCCCCAAAATCTGCAAGGTACCGGGAGAAAATCCCATTTTTATGCTCTGTTTCTGCTTTTTTGCCTCAATATAAGTTTCCTCCTGGAATTCTTCAAAGACCTCGATCATTGCTTTGGCTCTCGGGTAAAGATATTGCCCCATTTCCGTGAGACTGACGCCGATATGGCTTCGATTAAAGAGGGGCGAGGCAATCTCCTTTTCCAGATTGCCAATAATTCTGCTTAAAGCCTGCTGGGTTATAAATAATTCCCGGGAGGATTTAGTAAAACTTTTATTTTCACATACTTTCACAAAGTATTTTAAAGTGACTATATCCATAATATCACCTAATCATGTTAATCCCACAACGAGTACCTTGAGTGGATTAAAACGGTGCTTAGCTTGCGGAAAGTTTCAACCCGGCCAAGGTACTCGAGGCTTGTACTGTAATTATATCGTACAAGTCCAGGCAGCACAATGAATAATATCCAGCTCTATTTATAATTGTCGTAGATATTCCCCAGTATGCCTTTGACCTCGGCATTGGTCAATTCTTTAGGTACAAAATTGTAGCAGGCATCGTTAAAAACTAGCGGTGTTACCGCCAGCAGCTCTTCTCTGGCTATGCCTAAAGCTGCAAAGGATTTAATATTGAACTGTTTAGCAAACTCCCGTATCCCCTGAGCCACCAGTTCGCCCACTTCCTGAGAGCTTTCTTGGCCGCTAAACCGAATCCCCATGGCGTCCCCGACAATTTTGACTTTCCATCTGTTGATATCAGCAGCATATTTCATCACTTCCGGCAGGGCCAAAGCACAGACAATACCATGGGTTATATGGAATTTAGCTCCCACCGCATGGGCGATGGCGTGTCCTAAATGCACTAAGGCGTCATTGAAGGCTAGGCCGGCGAAATTGCTTGCCAGCAACAGCTCGCCGCGGGCTGCTATATTTTGTCCGTCGACAATAGCCAGTTGAAGATTGGCAACGACTTTTTTTATAGCCTCTGACGCCAGCAATTCCGATTTTGGATTGGGTATTTTGGCGGTAATGGCCTCGGCAGCGTGGGCCAAGGTATCCAGGCCGGTATAGGCTGTCAGTTCCGGCGGTGCGGTGACTGTCGCTTCCGGATCCAGTATGCCTAACGCAGCATTGCAAATTACCGAATTTTTAACATTATTTTCGGTATCTGTTATTACACCTACAGAAGTGCTTTCACTGCCGGTCCCCGCAGTGGTCACCACCATCACCACAGGCACGCCCGGAACATAAAAAGGATTGCCAAAATATTGATTAACAGTACCCGGGTTATTGATTAAAACATTCATTCCTTTGGCGGCATCCATGGGGCTGCCGCCGCCTATAGCTATTATACCGTCAATTTTTTCAGTTCTGGCTAGCTCGCCGCCCCGGTTTATAATATAATCTGGAGGATCAGGAATTATTTCAGTAAACTCCACAAAGTCCAGACCGGCCTTCAGCAAGCTGTTTTTGCATTTTTCATAAATTTGCAGTCCGGCAACAATGTTGTCAGAAACCAGCAAGACTTTTGAACATCCCAGCTTCTTTACTTCTTCCCCCAGCAAGCTGACTGTTCCGGCCCCATAAATGATCGGGCATGTTTGTACATATCTTCCCATTTGTATCCCCCCTGTTTTACAAATTATAGGCGCTTACAAAACCGGTCTCCATTGCATCCCGAATTCTGCCTGCCTTTAAAGCGTCTCCCAGGATATAGACCTGCTCGAAGTTTTCTTTAATTTCTTTGACTAATGCTGCATTTGGTTTTGTTCCCAGGCTAATTACAATGGCATCAAATTTATATTCTTTCTTTTCGCCATTTGTCATGATTTCAAAAAGCGCCCTGCCATTATCTATTTGCAAAAGTTTATGCTTGGGATGCAGCTTTACGTTTAAATTCCCGAGATGGCTCATTACGTCAATGAGATTCTGAAAATACAATCCCGGCCCGATCGTAGCGGCCATCTCAAAGATACTGACCTCATTTTCATTTTCAGCCAGCAGATGCGCTGTTTCCAGGCCGGTCATGCCAGAACCGATAATCGCCACTTTTTTGCCTGTTACTGTTATTTTTCCGCTCAGTATTTCCGCAGCACCCACCACTTCCTGGCCAGTGATGCCGGGAACGGTTTCAGGCCGAAAGGGCTCAGAGCCCTGAGCAATGAAGATTGCATATGGCTTTAGCGCTTGCAGGTCAGACAGCGTGGGCGCCGTATTAAACCGAATTTCCACACCTAATTGCTGTACCTGCCCTGTTAAATAACCGATAAGCCAGTTGATCTTATCTTTTTTGGGCGGTTTATTGGCAAGCTCCAGCTGCCCACCTGCTTTACCGGTTTTTTCAAATATAATGGGTTTATATTTGCGTATAGCCAAAACCCGGGCAGCTTCCAGACCTGCAGGCCCGGCCCCGATGATCGCCACAATCCGTCCATTGCCGTCCTGTTTAAAATCACTGTACTCTAATTCTCTGCCGCTTTGGATATTAATGCCGCATTGGCAGGGTATGGAGGTCAGGTCCGCAGCCATGAGCGTTTCCATACAGTGAAGACAGGATATACATTTTCTCAGTTCACCTACTTTTCCTGCTTTGGCCTTGTTGGACCATTCGGGATCGGCATAATGCTGTCTGGCCGAGCCGGCAAAATCAAGCTTTCCCTCGACAATCATCTTATCGGCGTATTCAGGATCTCTAATCACCGCCACGCCTATAACCGGAATATTTACTGCTTTCTTGATTGCTTCCGCCAGATAACTTTTCCATCCCTGTTTAAAGGATGAAGGCTCCCAGGCCATATTCATGGTTTCATATATCCCGGAGCTGACATCAATTGCATCCACGCCCAATTTTTCCAGGCGCCGGGCTATTTTTACGCCATCAGCCAATTGTAAGCCTAGCTCACAGCCATTCGCATTTCCTAAAAATTCATCCACTGACAACCGGACCAGTAGCGGATAATCCCGGCCACAGTGCTGCCGGATTCCCAGCACGATCTCTTCCAGGAATCGCAGCCGGTTTTCAAAGCTACCCCCATATTTATCATCCCGCTTATTGGTATAAGGGCTTAAAAACTGATTAATCAGGTACCCATGGGCGCCATGTACCTCGACCCCATCTATCCCGGCTGCTTTTACTCTGACTGCGGCTTTGACAAACTGCTCTGCCATAGCCGCTACTTCCGCCGTCGTCATGGCTATCGTCGGCTGGTGCACCGCCTGGCATTCTACTTCACTGGGAGCCAGCATCGGTAGATTTCCGTTTACGGCACTGATGCCTTGCCGGCCGGGATGATAGATTTGGACAACAACCTTGCCGTCATACCGATGAATCTCCTGGGCCAGTTGCTGCAAGCCGGGTATAAATCGGTCCTCCGCCACCGATATTTGATGATTGTTTCCTTTGCCTCTTGCGCCATCAATAAGAGCGCATTCGGTAATTATTAGCCCCACACCCCCTTGGGCCCGGGCCCGGTAAAAAGCAATATCCCGTTCTGATACGCTGCCGTCTGCATTTGCTAAGTGGTTGCCCATGGCGGTCATGACAATGCGATTTTTAGTCTTCATGCTGCCTATTCTGCCTGCGGAAAATAAATGGTTGAACATGCTCTGCCTCCTAACCGCTAAATATATTTTTTATTTTCAATATATTATAATTTTTCTGTGGATTTGGGAAACAAGTAACTGTTGTACAAACCACAACAAAATCTGATGAGTGCCGCTGGACTCAAGGGTACAATCCGAAAATACCGGTAGGAGCAGCGGACAGCAGGGCTGCTCCTTTTTTATCAACTTTTTGCCACTATACCCCGCGAGATGCCAGTTGCTCTTTCAATTTGTCGAATTGATAATCCCTCATTTTTTAATTTTCTCAACACGGAATCACGTTCAGCTTTTGTCCAGGAGCCAATCTCTTGTGGCTTGCACCCATTTGTATACTGCATAATTTTGCGACGTATTTCCCGTTCATTCATACTGGTTTTCCCTGTAATCTCAAAGACATCGTCTGTCTGTACCTGATGCAAACGTATCCATTCATCACGCCCAATCAATTCTAACGCAAACCCAGTATCAGCTAATTCCCCGCCGCCCAAAAGATATGCGCTGTAACTGCTAAACGGATACTCTTCCAATTTATTCACTAGCCCGGCTTTTAACGGATTCTGATGAATATAGCGCTGTAACGGGACGAAGTATTCGTCCACTTCCACTGGCACGCTTTTATATCGACTCGCTATCAACGCTCCGCTGCGCTGGTATTTACGGTTAAAGTACATAGCATATTTAGTCAGTATTCGCTTCATTATCAAAGATATGTCTCCTGATTGTCTTTCCCGAAGTAAAAGATGAACATGATTACTCATCAAACAATAAGCATGAACCTCGAAAGCAAGATCGATTTTCAAGTCATACAAGGCCTTCAAAAAGTAAGTATAGTCACTCTCATCTTCAAAAATATGTTGATGGTTAATGCCTCGAAACACTACATGATAAAAGCCGCTACTGCTTAACTGTCGCGCTTGTCTTCCCATTCCTTATCACCTCTGATAATAGTATATCAAAACTTGACAAAAAAGGAACGTCCCCAATTGTCCTTTAGGGTAGCAGCCTACTACCCTTTTCAGGTTGCAGGCCGCATTTATTTTATCTTTTTCGCGAATTGCGATATTTTAATGGTGTGAAATAAGGCAAGTACACGATTATGTAGGTCTGTGGGGCCTGCATAATCGTGTACTTAGGGTTGAATTGGTATCAGATAACTTTTTTCAGTCTCAACTGTTCTAGCTCATCTTCTGACATTTGAAGAAGATTTTTAAATATTTCCTCATTGTGCTCACCAATCGAAGGCGCCTTATCATACTTCATGGCATGAGATGAGAAACGAAACGGTATGGCACTAAACGGCAGCTCTTCACCTTGTTCATTTACAGGAACAGAAATCAGCTGCTGTCTTTCATTCAGGTGGACATCATGAGAAATCATTTCAATATCTTGAATGACCCCAATGGCAATCCCCGCCTCATTAAATACTTTATCAACTTCCGCCGTCGTTTTACCATCAATCCATTTTTGAATGATGCCAACCAGCAGGTCATTGTCTGCTAACCGTTCTTTCACATTCATATATTTAGGATCCTTCAAAATCGGATCGGGTATGATGGCTTGTAAGCGCTTAAAGATGGCGGCTGTCGTAGCATCAATCCGCACATACCCGTCTGTGGTTTTATAATTGGCAACCGGTCCGTAGCCAATATTGGTATGGACTATGCCATTCGCTGTGTAATTCGCCACTTTAGCGGAGAAGAGAGATAAAATTGTCGATACCATGTCAATATCAATATAGGTGCCTTTTTGAGTTTTTTCTCTATTATACAAAGCCATTCCAATCGCCAGCGCCGCATGTACACCCGTAAACACGTCGGCCAGATTGCCGCCGGTTGTGCAACGGACACCGCCGGATTCCCATATAGAGTCAATCAATCCACCCATTGCCTGAGCAATACCATCAAAACAAATTCGGTCCCGATAAGGGCCGGTCTGACCAAAACCCGAAATAGCCGCCATGATAATCTGAGGATTGATTCTTTTCACTCTCTCATAATCAAAACCCATCTTTTTCATTGTTCCCGGGCGAAAATTTTCCACCAGCACGTCTGACTTTTCAATCAGCTTTATCAGAATTTCTTTTCCTTCATCACTTCTAAGATCAAGTGAAATACCTTTTTTACTGATATTGCAAGCCGAAAATAAGAGGCTGTCATCATCTTTCCATGGCCCATTTTGACGATTGTCGTCACCAGTTAGCGGCTTTTCAATTTTTATCACTTCCGCCCCCATCTCAGCAAGCATCATCGTACAATGAGGTCCTGAGACAATACGCGTTAAATCAACTATACGGATTCCTTCTAAAAGCCCGGCCATTTCCCCAACTCCTACAACGAATTATTCTTCAAGCTTTTAATATATTCCAATACTGGTTGATCTGCCTCGGCTTGTTTGGCGCGTTGCTGTTTAATGGCTTCTTTAAAACTTTTCTCCTTCGCCACAGCCCAGAATGCTTCGGTTTCTTCTGTTTTACCATTGAGACGGTTCAATGCAAACATTTCTTCCGCATAATGGATGGCTGCCTGCATTTGTTGAAGCTCATAGGCATTATTTAAAATACGTTTACTAATCGGAGCGGAAATTGGCGACAAGTGAGTTACTTCCAAGGCTAACCTCAAACTGGCTTCTTCTAACTCTTCAAACGGCACTACCCGGTTAAACAGCCCATACTGTTTCATCTCCTGTACATCGAGAGCAGCAGGACCGGTTAGAGCAATTTCCCGCATAACATTTTGCGGCAGCTTAAATACCCCCATAGGAAAAATTTCGGTATAATTCAAACCATAAGCGACTTCGGTATTGCCAAGTTTTGTGTTATCCGCTGCTACAAGCATATCGCAGGATAAAGCAATAAACAGTCCGCCGCCGACAACATGACCATGAAGGGCGCCAATAACCGGTTTAGGGCAGTTCCAGATTTTCATGTACAGCTCATTTTCAAATGCCACCCGTTCCCGTCTCGTTGTAAGCGTATTGTGCGGCAACACGGCCGAAAGATTTAGGTCAAATCCGGCGCAAAATCCCTTCTCGCCCTTTCCGGCAATAATCCCCACTCGTACATCTTCGTCTTTGCTTAACCGATCGATTGCGTCTTTTAACCCTTGAATCAATTCTGGACTCAAAGCATTAATCGCTTTAGGCCTATTGAGCCAAATACGTGCGACACGACCAATTTTTTCATATAATACAATTGATTCTTCCATTTTGTCTCCTTTACAGCATCAATGAATTTAGATTTTAATCCTGTTTAAAAAGCTTTGGGTATTGGTACTATTTCCGCATTATATTTATCCACCCAAGCCGGTCTTAATTGCCGAACTTTACTATAATCAAAGCTTTTTGCCTGTTCAAGGGTTTCCCAGGTAATACCGCCTTCCGGATCCAGCTTGACATTCTTATTGGACGGAATATTACTGAATTCATTGTAGCGAAGGTCTAAAAAGCCTTCACTGATGAGAAAGTTCATCAAGGCCGCCGCGCCTTCGGGATTTGGACTATTCTTCATAATAGCGGCTGCCGTTGGCTCAATATATGCGCCTTCTTTAGGAATGACAAACCCGGCATTAACACCCGCTTTCTTAACATCTTTGAAAATTACATTACTGTAAATGGCTGCATGAATATTACCGCGTTCCAGCCAGGTTTCCATTTGGCTCATATTCGGAGAAAATTCATAAACATGCGGAGCCAGTTTGGCTAGTTTCTCGAAACCGGGCTGTATGTTGTCATAGCCGCCGCCACCCTGTTCAGCCCAGGTCAATAAGCAGGCTTCCGCATAACTGCTGGGAAAATGGTCAAAGCCGATTTTGCCTTTTAAATGTTCGGCAAACATGTCTTCCAAACTGGTCGGGGCCGGCCAGTTGTTTTTGGCAAATGCATCTTTATCATACACAATGCCGGTTAACGCAAAGTATACATACAGATGATCGTCATGCTTGCTTGCCGGCAGCAGCTTATCCATATTTGGAATTTTAGCGCTGGATAAAGGAACCCAGATCCCGGCATCATGGCCGGAAAGCAATGAACCGGCATCACACATAACCACATCGACCTGCGGATTATCCTTTTGGGCTAAAGCCTGTTGAATAATGGCAGCCGAATCGGATTTTGGAACCAGTTCCAATTCATAGCCGGTCTCTTGCTTAAATTTTTCAGCCATACCTAACTGGAAGAAACTCTTTTCAATCGATCCTCCCCAGGAGAGCAACACAACTTTTCCCTTGCTGCCTTTACCGGCTGTATCGGAAGAACTCCCGCAACCGGCAATAAGACCGACTATCAAAACAACAAACAAAACTGCAATTACTTTACTGCTTTTCAAAAAATCCGTCATAATCCTCACTCCTTTATTCATTTGATCTATCAATGGACGATTCGGCTGTTTTCTGTTTAATTGGCGCACCTCCTTCCAATGCAATCGCTGAATCAGCAATACGTTTCATTACACATCACGCACTGCAGCTTACGACATGATATCTCTCAGATTTGCCAATTTATTTATGACGATCATTAATAAGATGGCAAAAATGATCAGCAAAGTAGATATGGCAGCAATCATTGGCGTGTTTGCATCCTGCATGTAGTTAAACATGAGCAAGGGCAAGGTACTCATTTTTGTACCGCTCAGGAATAAAGCAATCGTAACTTCACCGAAAGAAACCAGAAACGCATAGATGAAGCCGCCAATAATTCCTGTTTTGACCAGCGGTGCCGTAATCTGAGTAAATGTAGTAAACTGGGACGCCCCCAGACTCCTGGCCGCCAGCTCTAAATCTTTGCTGACGCCTTCCAGCGATGTATTAATTGTCTTAATTACATAAGGAACACACAGCAGAACATGGGCTAACAAAAAACTGAAAAAAGTATCGTAAAGACCCAGTTTGGAAACATACACCAGCAGGGCAAATCCGACAATTACCGCCGGCATGGTAAGCGGTGAAAAAAACAGCGCATCAAACAATCGCTTTCCCTTAAAATCATAGCGCGTTAACGCATAGGAAGTCATAAATCCGAGAATGGTAGCAATTGCCGAAGCTGCAAAGGCCAGTCCCAGGCTTACAAAAAAGCCATACACAAAACGGCTGTATTTCGGTATTTCCAGAAACCACTGAAGCGACCAGTTATTGGTCGGGATGACGTAGGCCTTGGTAGGCGAAAACGATACCAGAATGATTACAAGAATGGGTGCAAGCATGAAAACTGTCAGCAGCACATTAAAGATGAGCAACAAAGGGAGCTTTTTAAACCACTTCGCCACGGTGAGCATTACAGCAAATCCCTCCTCCGTTTGTTCGCTTCAAAATTCTTTTGAATCGCCATAATCAAGAGTACCGCAATAATCACAATAATAAAGGCAATGGCCGCACCCATCGGCCAATTCATCAAGCGGTTGCTCTGTTCATACACTAAATAGGACAGGACCCTGTTGCGGCCTCCGCCAAGCAGTACCGGCGTGGTATAGGCCGCCATCGTTGTTGCAAATACGATGAGCCCGCCGGCTAAAATTCCTGTTCGCGAAAGCGGCAATGTAATCTTGAAAAAGATCTGCATTGGCTTTGCCCCCAGATTGGCGGCTGCGTATTTAAGATTGGGGTCAATCGCCTTTATGGATGTATACATCGGCAAAACGGCTAGGATAAGGCACCCGTGAATCACGCCAATGGTAATACTTCCCTCGGTATACAGCATTTGCAGCGGTTTTTCGATCATATGCAGGTACATTAAGGCATGGTTGATAATTCCGTCATTGGCCAGCAATATCGTCCAGCCAAATGCTTTTACAGCAACATTAATCAGCCACGGCGTGAGATAAATGAGCACATAGATTTGTTGTTTTTTTCCATCCAGCTTCGACATATAGTAGGCTGCCGGATACCCTAACAGCAGGCAGAACAGCGTAGATAAGATGCTGATTCGAATGGTTCTCCACAATGTAGTAATATAATTGGGCGTTTCAAAAAACTTCATATAGTTCGCGAATGTGAAGCTCTG
Organism: Dendrosporobacter quercicolus; assembly: GCF_900104455.1. Taxonomy (NCBI): domain Bacteria; kingdom Bacillati; phylum Bacillota; class Negativicutes; order Selenomonadales; family Sporomusaceae; genus Dendrosporobacter; species Dendrosporobacter quercicolus. The sequence goes on along the minus strand of NZ_FNHB01000004.1, from coordinate 64,924 downwards.
ACTGTCATATACAGCCGGAGCAACATAGTGGGTAAAACTGATATAAAAAGAATTTAACAATGGAATAAGCAGGCCGCCTATCATTAAGATGAGCAACGGCAGCATGAGCAGATAAGGAGTCCAGCAGATAGATTTTTTCTTATGTTTTAACATGGTTGTATCCATTGTCAGCAGTCCCTGTTCGCATTATTAAAATACACACTGTCTTCAATCCCCCACTCGATATAACACTTTTCGCCCTGCTCAAAAATTCGCGAACCGTTATTTGCCATTTCCACAGTAAATTTACAGTTATTCACCATAACTTCATAGTGATTTTGATTTCCCAGGTAATAGGTATGCAAAACGGTGCCTTGATGGACATTCCGGCCGGCTCTGCTGGAGGGTGTCTCAATCAGGGAAATTCTTTCGGGCCGTACCATTACTGCCAAAACATCGCCGCGCGCTACCGGCAGCTGTTTGACTCTGAGCCTCATTTGCAGGCTTTCATTGCCAGCAATGGCGATATCTCCTGTTATATCGTCAATTTGGACGGAAAAACGATTGGATTTGCCGACAAAAGCGCCGACAAATTCATTTACCGGCTGTTCATAAATTTCCCGGGGAGACCCGATTTGCATTACCTTGCCATTTTGCATAACGGCAATTCGGTCAGACATTGCAAACGCCTCCGAGATATCATGGGTGACAAAAACCGTCGTAATGCCGATTTTTTGCTGAATTTTCCGGATATCCATGCGAAGCTCTTCCCGCAGCTTTGCATCAAGATTACTCAGCGGCTCATCCAGCAACAAAACTTCGGGATGAATCACAATGGCTCGGGCAATGGCGACGCGCTGCTGCATGCCGCCGGAAAGCTCTCGCGGGTATTTCGTTTCAATATGGGGGAGCTGAATCAGATTTAAAACATCCTGTACCCGTTTAGCAATACTGCTTTTATCGAGTTTTTGCATTTTGAGCCCAAATGCAATGTTTTCAAATACCGTCATATGGGGAAAAAGCGCGTAATTTTGAAATACCATTGCTGTTCCCCGGCGATCAAGCGGTTGATGCGTTATCTCTTTTCCTTTGAGATAAATACCGCCAATATCCGGCGCATAAAAACCCGCAATCATTCGTAAAGTGGTTGTTTTTCCACAGCCTGATGGTCCCAGAAGTGAAAACAACTCGCCTTTTTTAATAGAAAAAGAAACATTTTCGACAGCTGTGAAGTCCTCGAAATATTTCGACACTCCCCTTAATTCCAGTTCCATCCCACACCTCCAGCAATCCTACGATTTTTCCCCGCCAACGATTTCTACATAGCCGTTATCGGCGTCAACCTTAACCCAATCGCCGTTTTTTACCACTTTATAAAACTCTTCTTCTACTTGATCCACCATTGGCACTTCCATGATAATGGCACTGGAAACGAGTACGGTATCAGGATATTTGACAATCATCGCTTTCGGCCCATTTCCTTTGAGCTGTAACTGATAAAGACCGTCGGCCTGTACGACCGAACTCCCCTTTCCTCCCTGAAAAGCAAATATTTTATGCGCAATTGAGCTGCCACTGATATCATGGGATTTTTCAATCATTACACCATCTTCCGGATTCAGAAGATAGAAATTAACATCTTCATTTGAAATAAGGATTGGGGCTTCGGCTACGCCCTCGGAAATTTTATGACAGGTAAATTTTCGACCCATTTCAGTTCACCTCGCCTGTAATTGCTGCTTCAATACAAGTATCAAGATCACGGATTACGAATTCAATGCCTCTCCGTTTTGGGTAATAAGCGCATTTGGGCGACTCCGTCACGCCGACTCTGCCTTTCAAGTGCCGCCAGCAAGGCTGGTCAGGACAAGTATCCGGAACAATCACCCCGCCGGCCGCTTCAATAATTTCGGTAATTCCCATGCGATCAGCAATTTGCTTCACATAACTTGAAGTTAAAATCCACATTTCCGCTTTCAACTTTTGCCCCTTTAATCGGGCAGCTATATGTTTGGCCTGATCAAAGGAAAAGTGCGGACAGCCAAACATGGCAAAATCAACTTTTCTATTTCCCGGTAACGATATTTCTTCCAGTATCTTATCTAAATCATTGTTTGTAATCTCGACGGTCCTTTGTGGATCCTTGCCGCCAAAAGCTTGTCCAAAAGTGCGCGCCTCCGGTGTGAAGCCAAGGATATGGTACATGCCATAGGCACCGGAAGTATTAAGCTGCGCCCCTAAATTTGTCAGCGATTCTTTGGTAATATGCCGTGGTAGCCCGGTAAATACAGGAAGTCCTTTGCCAATTTTTTTACCCATATAGCCCAGCAAATGAAATTGAAAATCAGATTTCATGTCGGCTTTAACCTCCACCAAAATATCGCCTTTCCGGTTTTCATCAAGCAACAGCCCGTACTCCGGCACAAATCCGGTAATGGCGGCGCACAGGGCGCTGTTTGCTCCTTCCCGGTTGCTGCGGGCGCCCCAAACTGAATTTACAAACGGTGTGGCGCTTGATTCAGAATAAGCAATGATTTCGCCGAAATGAGGAACATTCGATGCAACATACGGCGTACAGTTATAGGTTAAAACGGCGCCCAATCCTTTGTAGGCATTATGGGTTCTCTGCATTAAGGCCGCATCTTCATCGGAAACCATATTTTTTTCAGTAAAGTAGGATAAGCAAAATCCGGGATTTACGGTTGGGGCAACCCGGCACTCTGCCCCGGCCTGCAATAGTTTCTCGGCAAACCAAAGATCCGCATCCTGGTTGCTAAGCGCCACATGCGCCCTCGTAATCGGGACCATACGGGTCGCGCCAAAGCACTCGCCGATTGCCACTTGTATTTTCATTGCATAAGCCGTGCCTTTTCCATGAACACCATCAAGCATGTCTTGTTGTTCTCTCGTTAATTCCATAAAAAATTTCTCCTTTCTTCAATCAATTAGCCTTTCAGTATGCTATACTTATGGATTTTTTCTTCATCCAGGGTATACCCGAAACCAGGCGCCGCTGGTAAGGTCAAATAGCCGTCCGCTTCCACGGTCAATTCGTTCACCAATATTCCCTGAAATGAACCGGGAAGTAAAGCGGGCGGATCATAAGGATACTCCAGATAATCACAATTGCAAATTGAAGCAGCCAAATGCAAGCTTTGCAGCAGCCCGATTCCGGGAATCCAGGCATGAGGATTGCAAGTTACTCCCTGGGCTTCCGCCATAGCTGCTATTTTACGTATTTGAGTAATTCCTTCACTCATCGTACAATTGGGCTGGATAATCCGGAAACAATGCTGTTCAAGCAGCCACTTAAACTCGGCGATACCACGGTTAATCTCACCGCCGGCAATGGGAATGGAAACTTCACTTGACAATTTAGCCAGGCCTTCAAAATTGTAGCGGTATAAAGGTTCTTCCAACCAGGTGCAATTGAGATTTTCTAATTCCCGGGCTGTCTGTTTGGCCCGCTCATATGACCATAATTCAGGAAAACCTTTCTGCTGCCGTTCTACAGCCGTTCCCTGATTGGCGTCAACCATAATTTCCAATTGCCCGCCTACGGCTGCACGAACTGCTTCTACTTGCGCAATATCTTCTTTCATGGTTGCGGAACAGAATCGGACCTTTACTGCTTTAAACCCTTGCTCCACCAGGCGTTTTGCATCCTCTTTCCGCTGCTCGTCAGGCCTTTTTTCGGCCCATGACGCGTACAGTTTTACCCTGTCCCGCATGGCTCCCAGTATTTTGTAAACAGGCTGGTTACAAGCCTTGCCCATGACATCCAGCAAAGCATTTTCAATGACCCAGGGTCTGGTGGAAATTCTGGCTACATTCCGCAGTTTCCAAATGATTTTTTCAATAGCAAAAGGATCTTCCCCAATAACAAATTCCTTGGCATACTCCATTGTCGCCACAAGAATAGGTAAAATGCCAAAGGGAGCTTCCATCGAAGCATATCCGCTGATTCCCTCATCGGTATGAATACCAATAAGCAGGATGCATTGATCCTTTTCTTCTTTTTCGGGAAACCAGGAAGGGTAAATCGGTCGTTGATGCGGTATCCGCACTGCTTCATAGGTTAAGTTTGCAACCTTCACCGCTTCTCACAACCTTCCGCAATTCGCAGATTCTCATTGTTTGCTATTTCCGGCAATAATGCCGCAGATACTTCTATGTATTCTAATTCCAGCGTGTTTTTAATTCTGACAATTTTGATGCTGTCCGGCGATATCTCCCTGGTCACTTTTACAGCCACTCGAATCGCCTCTTCCTCGGTAGCAGCGATAAGGGGAATTTTAACGTCCTCTATACACTTGCAGGCAATCGCATTCGCATACATTTGCTCTAAATTCAGTTTATTATGAACCTCGCGCGTAATTATATCAAAGAGCCCAACCCCAATACCGTTGCCGTGAGATTCAGCCGTAACATCCAATAGGATCATCCGTCTGACTGCCGGTACTGTTAAGGTATACTGCTCTAATACCGAGCTTCTGCCAACTATATTGGGATCATAGCCGGCGCCGGATACATTCTTGCCGATTTCCTGCATAATCAAAATATCTATTTCCGGTATCATGAGCGTCGGCATATAGTCTTTTGCCACCTGAACCAGCTCTTTTTCCCTTTTCACTAAGTTTTCGGCAGCAATGGCTTCAACAATAGCTGTTTTATCATAGCCATTTTCAATAACGGCAAGGCCAAAACCAACCTTTGTCTGATTTAAGATAATTCCGGCAGCTTCCTCAATGACCCCGGCAAAATCTTCAGGAGGTGCTTCATGAAGGGCGGAACAGCCAATCTGATTGCCAAGCCCAATGACGAGCATTTTGCACAGCCCGCTTTGAAGTTCCCCGACAAAATCGGTATGCAGCTTAATTCTATTAATGGGAACTATCAAGTCAGCTTCGAGAGCTGCCTGATCAAAATAAACCGGCAAACCCTTTGAAGTCATTCCGATTTTTTTTACATTGGTACTGGTGCAAATTGGAACTTGTAAGTTTTCTGTTGTAATTCCATAGTCTGCGAGAACTCGCCGCTGGCCTTCTTCCGTTCCTCCGCCATGACTGCCCATCGCCGACACGACAAACGGCCTTGCACCGGCTTGCTTCATTTCGTCAATTACTGTTCTAACAATAAACAGTAAATTTCTTATTCCCCGGCTGCCTACGGCAACAGCAATTTTTTGTCCCGGTTTTAGCTTGTTTCTAATGATATCTTGCCGCAGCTGCACCCTAAGCGTGGTTTCTAAAGTTTCTAAAGTCAGCGCGTCATTGCGAAACTTTTGTCTTATGCGATACATGTCAGGAAGTGCATACTCGAAATCTTCTTCTAACAAAATAGGCATGCCGGCAGCCTCCATTGCGCAATATTAAATGGGAATAAAAAAACAAAGGTCGTTTATATCTTTAATAAACACCTTTGTTTATTGCATTTAATATGCTGTTTATATTCACAAATCATGGGATATTACCTTACTATGAAAACCTTTTACTAGCGCTATCCATTTGAGAAAAAATTCGTGAATGAATTTATCAATTATTATTTTATAATTATACTATCATCAATCATAAGGTGTGTCAACCTATAAAAAACGATATTTTCTCTAAATTTATATTAGATAAGACAACTGCTTATTTCCGTTTGACCCCGTCTGCTATTCTGCCCTTTACATGTACTAATACCGCCTCTTCCGCTCCCAGGGAAGAAACGGAAAACGGACAATCGGCCTGCGGCACATACAACAGCGCTTTTTCCGGAATGTCCTGCTTCCCGGATTCTGTGGTCAAGCAAAAATCTCCCTGAAACGCATAAAAGAAATGCATGAAATGATCAGCAGCAACCGGAACCGGCATCTGCCGGCTCTGATATGTACACAGATCGGCGTGAACATTGTCCCGCGTCATGACGTTAAAATCGACGCAGCGTCCCCGACTGACAGTAGGCTCGCCGCCGTCAAACGCATGTATGTCAAAAGGGTTCAGGGGCATTCGCTTACCTGCGCCATGCTGTAAGACTATTTTCCCTTTCAGTACAAGCAATACTCTTTGTACCTGAGGCAGTTTTGTAAATACCGCTTCTTCAGCGTCGACGGTTGCGGAACTTATCCGCAGCCAAAAATTGCGTTCACTGTACTTGCTTCCGGCCGGCAGAATAAATAATTCCGTAGTGCTGCCCCCCGTCCAGCCGGAAGTGAGTTGATCTTCTTTTTTTATTACCACAGCTTCCATTCTGGATTTTCTCCTTCCGAATTTATGGCCGGAATTATTGCTGTCCTGTACTCCAGTTTAGCAATCGGCCATCTTTTATCACCTGTTCAACAATATTCATGCCGGTATGATATACAAGGAACCGATAGTCAGGATATTTTAACAGCAGGAGATCCGCTTTTTTGCCAATTTCCACACTGCCGATGGTATCCGCACAATCGACGGCGGCAGCGGCGTTTAAGGTCAGAGCGGTTAACACTTCTTCCACACTCATCTGCATAGAAATGACCGCCAGGGCCAAAACGAGGGCAATCGAGTGAGTGAAACAACTTCCAGGATTAAAATCGCTGGCTAAAGCCACCGCACAGCCGGAATCGATCATTTTCCGCGCCGGTGCAAACGGCTTGCGCATGCAAAATGCTGTTGCCGGCAGCAATACTGCTATGGTCTTACTGGCTGCCAGCGCCTGTAGGTCATCAGCCGACACAGCCAGCAGGTGCTCGGCGGATATGGCGTTTAAACGGGCAGCCAGGCCTCCTCCCCCGGTCGAATGAATCTCGTCGGCATGAATTTTACATTTAAATCCCAGGCTAGCCGCCGCTTCCAGCAGTTTTTCCGACTGGTTGAGGGTAAAAACCCCCGCCTCGCAAAACACATCGCAGAAAGCAGCCAGGTTCTCAGCCTGCACCAGCGGCAATACGCTTTGAATCAAGTAATCAATATAGGCATCGCTCCGGCCGTCATATTCAGGCGGTACCGCATGGGCCCCTAAAAAGGTGGTTTTTATTGTCATCGGCGTATCGGCTTCCAGCCGTTTCATGATGCGCAATTGTTTTAATTCTGTTTCCAGATCGAGACCATAGCCGCTTTTCCCTTCAACAGTAGTCACGCCTGTGCGCATCATATCCTGCAGGATACCGTACCCCGTCTGGTATAAGGCTTCCGCCGTGCTTTGCCTTGTTGCCTGCATGGTACTGCGGATACCGCCCCCCCTGTTGAGAAGTTCCAGATAGGGGACTCCGCTGAGCCGGTCAATAAACTCCTCCGGGCGGCTTCCGCCAAACAGAAAATGGGTATGAGGATCGACGAAACCGGGAACTACGCACTTTCCTGCTCCATTTATGACCGTAATATCCGTCAGATCGCCAAGACGGGCCGTCACCTCCCGGGTTGTACCGATATCCTGAATCACATTGTCCCGTATATATATGGCGCCGTCCCCGTACACCTTCAGCTTGCCCATATCCTTTCCATGCAAGGCACGCTTTCCCAAGGGCGTGGCAATTTGTGTGATGTGTTGAATGAGCAGGGCACTCATTTGCTCCACCTCCTCTTTTCGGCAATCAGCCTTTTTTATTAAAATAACCGGCAACCGCTTGTTGGACCAATTGCGCATCCGCGATGCAAGGCACAGTGATATGACTTTCCGTCCCGTAGGTTTCATTATATTTCTTAACCGTTTCGATAGAGTGTTCATTGCGGGCCCAGCTCCGGCGGGCAACGCCGCTCATAACATCCCATAGCATAGCGCTCTTGATGATTTCATCCACCCCGGCGCTCCCGTCGAGAACCAGACCAAATCCGCCATTCATCGATTTTCCAATGCCAACGCCGCCGCCGTTATGCAGAGCAACCAGGCTCATCCCCCGGGCTGCATTGCCGGCATAGCACTGCACGGCCATGTCGGCCATCACATTACTGCCGTCTTTAATATTGGCGGTTTCCCGAAACGGGGAATCCGTACCGCTCACATCATGATGATCCCGGCCTAGCATGACAGGTCCAATTTCTCCGCTGCGGACCATTGCGTTAAATTTAAGAGCAATGCGCATACGGCCTTCCGCATCCTGATATAAAATACGGGCTTGCGTTCCAACGACCAGGTTGTTCTTTTCCGCATCGCGGATCCAGTTATAATTATCTTTATCCTGATAGCGGCGGCTTACGTCAATGCAGGACATCGCTGCCCGGTCAGTTTTAATGAGATCCTCATGCCGTCCGCTTAAGCAAACCCAGCGGAAAGGACCATATCCATAATCAAACAATTGAGGTCCCATAATATCTTCGACATAAGATGGCAGAATAAAGCCGTCTTTTTCATCCACGCCATTCCGGGACAGCTCTTTGACGCCGGCGTCATACACCGCCTTCAAAAACGCATTGCCATAATCGAAAAAAAACGTGCCTCTGTCAACACACTGTTTGATTAGTTCATAATGACGCCGCAGGCTCCGATTGACAAGGCCTTCAAACGCGGAACGGTTTACTGCAAGAAGACGGGTCCGCTCTTCGAAACTGATGCCTTGCGGGCAATAGCCTCCATCATAAACCGCGTGGCAGGAAGTCTGATCGGACAGTAAGTCGACTGGAATTCGCTGCGCCACAACATACTCCAGCAGATCAACAACATTTCCGCAATACGCAATAGCCGCCGCTGTTTTATTGGTCCTATGTTTTTTTACAGATGCAAACACTTCATCTAAATTATCATAGCATTCCTTAACCCATCCCTGATCCAGGCGGGTCTTGATGCGGGAATAATCCACCTCGGCAATGACGCCGATACTATTGGCGATCTCGGCAGCCTTCGGCTGCGCTCCGCTCATTCCGCCAAGGCCGGAACTAACAAACAGGCGTCCCCGTAAATCTCCGTCATGGGGAATGCCAAGATGCAGCCGGCCAGCATTCAGCAGTGTATTATACGTGCCGTGCACGATTCCCTGAGGTCCGATATACATCCATCCGCCGGCGGTCATCTGCCCATAGTTCGCCACACCCATTTCCTCGGCAATTTCCCAATCCTGCTGATTGTCAAACATGCCAACCATCAAAGCATTGGTGATAATCACCCGCGGCGCTTCCGGCCTGGATTTAAAAAGTCCGAGAGGATGCCCGGATTGCACTACCAGCGTCTGCTGATCCGTCATAACCTCCAGATATTTCTTAATCAGGCGGTACTGCAGCCAGTTTTGACAGACGCTGCCTGTTTCTCCGTAAGTAACCAGCTCATACGGATAGAGAGCAACTTCAAAATCCAGATTGTTGTCAAGCATGACCTGGAAAGCTCTGCCCGCTAAACAGTTTCCCTTATACCCATCAATGGGTTTGCCATAGATACGGCCTGAGGGGCGAAAACGGTAGGCGTAGATGCGTCCGAATGTTGTTAACTCTGCCAAAAATTCGGGGATTAAGGTTTCATGTAAGCTGGGATGAATATAGCGCAACGCATTCTTCACGGCAACTTCTGTCTGTTCCGGCGATAAATGAAAACCACGAGCCGGCGCCCGCCGAATCCCCTCTGCAAATTCCGGTCTGCCAGGCAATACTTTTTCCGGTTCAATGACAAACTGTCCTTTATTGACGGTCATTTTAGATGCTCCTTTCAAACTAAAATTAAATTATTTTTCTAAATGATCCATTGTCCGCCACACATGGTGCAATACCGTTTCTTCGGCCACTGTCGCCAATTTCCCATCGGAAACAGTGGTCCTGCCATTGACAACAACTTTCCCGATGGCCGTCGGTTCCATCGAGTATACCAAATTCGGTAAAAATTGTTTCCCCTTTTGGCTAATGGGCTGCATGGACAGGTCACGCAAGATAATACCGGTAAAATCCGCTTTGTACCCCTCTTTCAACTGGCCTATTTTTAAATCCAAAGCTTTTGCCCCGCCGGATGTTCCCATACAAAAAGCATCTTGATAATTAACACATAAAGCGTCTAACCGATGGACTTTCTGCAGAATAGACACCATGCGCATTTCTTCAAATATACTGATCCGGTTATTACTGCACCCACCGTCACTGCCCAAAGCAATAGATGCGCCGTACTTCATAAACGCCGGAATATCTGTCACGCCGTCGGCCAAAAACATATTGCTTGACGGGCAATAGACCAGTTGTCCTCCCTTTTCTCCCAGCGTCTTTATTTCGCTGTCTTCCAGCCAGACACCATGGATAATGACCATACTGGCATCTACAACCCCCATACTGTCAAGATATTCCAGCGGCCTCATGCCATGTTCTTTTTGAACCTCTTGTACTTCGAAGAGCTCTTCGGCAACGTGAATATGATAAGGAGTTCCATATTTTCGCGCCAGTTTATACCCGGCAACAATCATCTCGGTCGATGCTGCATGAAGACTGTGCGGCGCCGGCAACACTTTGACCATGCCGGCGTCGCTGTATTTTTTCATCAGCATTTCCGTATGATAAACCGCCGTACGCACATCCTCCACATATCCTGCCGGTGCACCCTTCCAATCGTACATTGTCCTGGCCAGAACCAAACGGATTCCGGCATCCGCAGCCGCTTGAATAACAGCCTCATCACTTTCTATCCCTTGATTATGAAGGTAAAAGAAATCGCATACTGTGGTCACGCCGCGTTTCAGCATTTCCGTAAATGCAAATAACGCTCCCGCATAGATATCCTGCACCCGCATTTTCGGCGAAAACCGGTATAACGACTGATCCCGCCACTCCAAAAAAGGCCGGTCAACCGCAATACCCCTCAGCAAACTTTGGAAACTGTGATTATGGGCGTTAACCGCGCCAGGCACCAATACCAGGCCTTTCCATGGTTCACTTACTGCATCCGGATACGTTTTTTCCAAAACAGCGATGGTATTAACTGCAATAATTTCGCCATTTTCAACTGCCGCTCCGTAACCGTAATGCAAGGCCTGATCCAAGAGGCAAGCATCCGGTTTAAAAATCACGACCGCCATGTCACTCTAACCTCCCATCCAATATTAACAACGCATCAAGCATCACCTGAGCCGCCCTAACCACCTCTTGTTCGCCTGTCATTTCCTGCGGGCAATGACTGAAGCCGCCTATACTTTGGACAAACAACATTCCGGCCTTTGTAACTCTCGCTAAATGAGCCGCGTCATGCCCCGCCATGCTGACCAAACTTATTTTCGGTTCTCCCAAAAGCTCCATTGCTTCATCAAAAGCCGCAGTGATCATTGGATTCATTGGCATTTCCGGCTGATCTAAATTGACAGTTCTCTCGATCTGTACTTGCCGCTGACTGCTAATTTTCTCAATCGCTTCAGTTAAATACCGCAATGCCCTTTCTTTCTTCTCCGGTTCGGCTGTTCTAAGATCCAAGGTCATGGTTACCATCCCCGGTATAATATTTGATGCATTGGGTACCGTATCAATTCTCCCAACCGTTGCCGACAAATTGTCCATATTGGGTAGTCTCATAATTTGTTCTACGGCCAGACAAATCTCCGAAGCCGCATTAAGCGCGTCCCTTCTGTCTTCAACCTTAGTAGTTCCAGCATGATTTGCTTCGCCAAAAACCGTTATTACTTCACGGTATATTCCGGTAATACAAGACACGGAAGCAACCGGAAGATTCAAATCATACAATCGCCGGCCCTGTTCAATATGACATTCCAAAAAAGCAGCTACACTGTCCGGCGCCAATTCCGCCTCACCTGCTTTTTTTATATTGCCGCCAAGACGACTGATCGCCGACTCCAAAGACTCGCCGGTATCAATATTGCATGCCTTCACTAAGTCTGAAACACCCAATCGCCCGCTTAGGACCTTACTGCCAAGGGTAGAAACAGCAAACGGATTGGCTTCCTCACCTGTAAATGAGACGATTTGCAGAGGGTGACGCATCGCCAGTTTACTTTCCCTGATCGTTTGCATCAGTTCTGTTGCGACAATGACGCCCAATGCTCCGTCAAACATACCGCCATTCGGAACGGTATCATGATGGGAGCCTACTACAATAGGGTTCGTCTTCCCGCTGCCGTTAGGCAGGCCGCCCCAAATATTAGCAATGGGATCAATATAAACCTCCAGCCCTAATTCTGCTGTCCAGCAATTCATCAGCCATGCACGGGCTTCCGTATCTCCGGGGCTGGCTAGCTGTCGGTCGATACCGCCTGCTGTATTACGTCCAATTTGCGCTAAGTCACTCAAACGTCTTAATATTCGATCCGGATTAATTGAAACAGGAAACTTTAGATTGGCCATGGTTCTTCCCCTTCACCGTTTATAAATACATTCAATCTTATACAATATAAAAATGATGACATCATTTTTATATTGGCATAAAAAAATGCTCAAACTTGTATTAAGCTTGAGCATCATTGCTACTTATTCTCACTTATTAAAAATAATTTATGTTAATACTATACTATTAGTTCCATAGAAAGTCAACACCTGGTTTTACGCCGGTTTCGTTTCTCTACCGAGCCTTTGCCAAGGTACTAGTATGTTTTTTGATAATATACATCATTTTCACATTCTATTTTTTCTATAAATTTCATGCGCTGATCAAGCCAAGGCATCTTTTTGGCGGCATCGCGCATGGCCAAATTAAAAAAAGCAATCGGTGTGCTGTAAATATCAAAGACCGAGGAAACGGTTACTGGCACAAATATTGTAGAATCACAACAAGAGGTTACTGGCGAAAACCGGCTGTCTGTAACGCCACAAAGATGAAATCCCCTATTCTTTAATGCCATACACTTTTTCACCAACGCGTTGGGATACCGCGGAAACATAACTGCAATTATATTCGTTTTTTCGGGATTTTTTAATTCAAGCGACTCCCACCCAGGAAGATCAGGGGTAATCTGCATCACATCCGGGCGCATTTTATTTAAAATATATACAATATACGGCAGAATTGTAGCAGACATACGGGCAGAAATTAAAACCAGCTGTTTTTTTGAAGCCATCATGTCCACTAACATATCGTAAGATGCACCGTGCATAATATTCATTAATTCATCGAAATTTGCAATTTCTACATCAATAATCGTTCTGAGAGGATTATCCTCTTGCCGATGCTGTTTACTATACCGTATTCGCTGTGGAGCAGTCAAACGTTCACTGACCAGATGTTGCAGGTTACGCAGAAAATCACTATAACCCCGGTACCCCAATGCAATAAAAAAACGCGACACGCTTCCCTGGCTAATATCAAGTTTGTCCGCCAATTCTCCAGCTGTCATAAAAATAATTTGAAGATAATTTCTCTCTATGTACATGGCAATTTTTTTATAAGTAGCCGATTCTTCCGCCACACAAGTCATCTTATTAATTAACTGATCAAAATTCTCCATACCACCCATAATATCAATCCTCTTTCCTCTGTTATAAATGATTACATCATTATTTTTAATGAATGATTATTATTATAAACGAACGACAAAAAAATTTCAAATACCTCCACCACGCCCTAATAAAACCAAAATTTAACATATTATTGTTTTCTTCTCAAATCTTCAAAAACCCTTTAAAAAATAATAGCCAGGAACCTTTTAATAAGTTCCCGGCCATGTTTTTCTTTCAATAAACCTGTAATGTTACTTTAATGGAACATGGCGCCAATGGCATGAACTGTCTTTAAACGGCTAAACCGCCTTAACATACAAAACACATATGCGGCAAGGCGGTTTAGTTATGGTTTATTTCAGCGCCTGCAGCGCTTTCTCAATCCTGGCTAACCCTTCCAGCAGCACACTCCGCTGGGTGGCAAAATTAATGCGGGCAAAGCCTTCTCCCTGGCGGCCAAAATTCCTGCCCGGATTTAAGCCAACTTTCGCCTGATAGACCAGGAACTGCTCCAGCGCCTGAGCTGAAGTAAAATAGGCGCGGAAATCCAGCCAGGCCAGAAAGGTTCCTTCCGGCTTGGTTACTTTGATTTTGGGCAGGCGGCACTGGATAAAATCCACCAGCGTATCGGCATTTTGCTCCAGGTAGGGCAGCAGGCAGTTCAGCCACGCTTCCCCTTCCCGGTAAGCCGTTTCAGTGGCGGCAACGCCAAACAAATTGTTGCGGTTCAGGTGGAGCCTGGTAAACCAGCGCCTGATTAAACTGCGACGGCGCTGGCAGGGGACAACAATAAACGAGAAATTGAGTCCGGCAATATTAAAGGTTTTGCTGGCAGCCATAAAGGTGACACTTTGTTTGCTTGCAGACTCTCCCAGTGACGCAAAAACAGTATGCCGATGACCCGCATACACCAGATCATGATGAATTTCATCCGCCAATACAGCAACCTCATATTTTTGGCACAACTCGTAAACCCGGCTCAATTCCGCCCTGGTCCAAACCCGGCCAACCGGATTGTGCGGGCTGCAAAACAGCAGAAGCTTGTTGTTGGGATCGGCCAGCTTTTTTTCGAGATCGTCAAAATCAATTTCATAATGACCATGGTTTTCAATCAGCGGGTTTTCCACTATGACCCGTTCATTGTCCTTAATTGAAGCAAAAAACGGGGGATAAACCGGCGGTTGAATGATGACGCCATTGCCCGGTTCCGAAAGCGCCAGAATAGACAAAATAATGGACGGGACAACGCCTGGCGCTACCAGAATCCAGTCTGTTTCGATTTCCCAGCCATGACGGCGCTTAACCCAGTCAATAAACGCCTGATAAAGTGATTCATCCTGCGTATTGTAAGCATAAATCGGATGCCGGCTCCGTTCAATTAATTTGTCGGTCACTGCCGCCGGTACGGCGAAATCCATATCGGCAACCCACAGCGGCAAAACCTCCCGACTGCCAAAAACCTTTTCAACGCCGTCCCATTTGCTGCAGCCGGTGCCCTGACGGGGAATAACGGCATCAAAATCAAATCCAGTATTTTTATCAACCATAACTAAGTCCTCACTTATCGCAAATTGAGCTGCCGGAATGCATTCCGGCAGAAGTGCAGTTATATCGCATAATCTTCCATTGGCAATATTCTTCTTAAAAACTGTTTGGTTCTTTCCTCCCGGGGATGAACCAGAATTTCGGCCGGCGGGCCTTGTTCAACAATAACGCCGCCATCAATAAAGATTACCCTGTCGGCAATATCCCTGGCAAACGCAATTTCATGAGTTACAACAATCATTGTCAGTCCTTCCTGAGCAACTTTTTTCATTACGCTCAACACTTCGCCAACCAGTTCAGGATCCAGCGCCGAGGTCGGCTCATCGAACAAAATGACCTCCGGATTGAGCGCCAGCGCCCGGGCGATGCCGACCCGCTGCTGCTGACCGCCCGATAATTGACTGGGATAAACATTCCACTTTTCGGTCAGGCCGACTTTGTCGAGCATTTGTCGGCTGAGTTCCTCGGCTGTAGCCCGGGGAACTTTCCGGGCCACAACCAGCCCCTCCATTACATTTTCCAGCACCGTTTTATTCTTAAACAAATTATACAGTTGAAAAACCATTGCTGTGTTTCGCCTGATTTGCATAATTTCTTTGTGCTTCACATGACGGCAATTGACCTTTGTATTGCCGATAGCAAGCTCCCCCTCATCGGGCTGTTCCAGAAAATTCAGGCAGCGCAGCAGCGTCGTCTTTCCCGAACCGCTGGGTCCGAGGATGACAACAACCTCGCCTTTTTCCACTTTCAGATCAATGCCTTTTAAGATTTCCTGCTTGCCAAACGATTTACGCAAACCTCTAATCTCAATCATTTTCCCCCACCTTTACCTCTGACCGGCTGATTGCCAAATAATGCTACACTATTTGTTGCCCTGAAGCAGCCGCTTATGATAGGAATGCGCAGTATACAAAGCCGCTACAGGATTATGTCCGGTCACCCGGTCTTTGGTAACCAGCGTTGTGACAAGGGCCTCTGAATATTTGGTGAAAAGCGAGTCATGCCCGACACACAAGCCCACGATGACATTCAAGTCGGTTTTTTGACTGTTTAAAATACGGGCCTGCAGCAGAGGATTGCACATCGCCTCATGGTTTCCCGGACGCAGCTTGTGTTCTTCCAGTACGCCAATATCGGTTTTATCCACCGAACCGACCTTACAGATTGCACTGTAGTATTCCAGATCATTGGCCTCCAGAATATTGGCGAATATTTTCGATTCTTCAATCAAACCGGCGCAGGTGGCAATACCAATCTTTCTGGCGCCAATCCGCCTGGCAAACTCGATGATCTCCTCCACTCTGGTTTTTTTACCGTAGAATAGCCCCTCAACCTCAGCCGATGCCCTGGCGGCAATTGCGTCCTGATGATCACCACTGAGATAGTTTTTTATTTCCTCAATATCATCGGCAACCGGATGTCCGTCAATGTCTTTGGTCGTCAGGCAAAAGCCGGGAAACCGCTGGCTTCTGCTCCGACAGTTATAGACATTGCAATCAGTACAGCTTAACGCATCCAAATCTTTCTGTTTAGCCATATAAATTCCTCCTGCTCGCTCCCCGCCTGGCTGAAAAACTAAAAAGCCAGGATGCTCAGTGCATCCCGGCCTTCAGTTCTCTGATCAACCAAGTCAGTTCCGCTCATTAAATTATGCTAAAATAGCATTCCCGCAGTTTTTCGCCGCAGGAAGATTAATGTTAACTTAACATGTCGTCAATTCAATGTCAAGTTGTTTTTTAAAGATAAGTATTCGTCTGCGTTCAAACTGCTCGCCCCGCCATCAATCCCGGGATGGCAATGGTTTTCCCCTTTAAATCCGCTATGTTATTCAATTCCGGGGAGTTTTAACCGCCACTACCAAACATGCGTTGTCCCAGAAAGACTGCTTTAGATCAACGCCTTTCGGCCGCAGGGTCATGCCGGTCGAAGTCAGGGCAAACGGGCCGTGTACGGCATATTGTTTAAAGCTTCCGCCAGAGTTCTCCCGCAACTTTACCCCTTGAACAGGGCAGCTTCGCTTTTGTCCAAATGGTCGGCTTCCCGCATAAAGTGTCTGATACTTACATGATACTGTAAGAAGAAAAAAAGCAAAACTGAACAAAGCCAGTCTCACTAAGTACAAATCAAATGCCATCCCCGTAAAGCCCGCTCACATCGCCGGGGTCATTCAGCTTGTCAAGGTCAAACGGCGTTCCCTGATACACGTAATAATTCAGCCAATTGGAGAACAGCAGATTGGCTGCACTCCGCCAGCGAACTACCGGCGTTTTGGCCGGGTCATCATCCGGATAATAGTTGGCCGGAACATGAATGGGCAATCCCTGGGCCGCATCACGGTCGTATTCAGTCTTGAGCGTCAGTGGATCGTACTCGGAATGACCGGTGATAAACAAGTGCCGGTACCGCTTATCAACCACCGCATAAACCCCGGCCTCCGTCGATTCCGATAAGATGCACAGTCCCGCTACTTTTTCGATATCTTCGCGTCTGAATTCGGTATGCCGGGAATGGGGTACATAAAACACGTCATCAAAACCTCTGAACAACATTTTTTCTTTGATATTGACGGTATGGGGGAATACGCCAAACAGCTTTTGCGGCAAAGGATATTTCGGAATCCCGTAATGATGATATAAAGCCGCCTGCGCACCCCAGCAGATATGCAGCGTGGAATAGACATTGCGCCTGCTCCAATTCATGATTTCGCATAATTCCGGCCAATAGCTGACTTCCTCAAATGGAATTTGCTCAACCGGCGCACCGGTAATGATCATGCCATCATACTTACGGTTTTTCACTGCAGCAAAAGTTTCATAAAACTTTACCAGATGTTCCTGCGGCGTATTCTTGGGCTCATAAGTAGCAGTATACACAAAATCAAATTCGACCTGCAGCGGAGAATTCCCCAGCAGCCGGAGCAATTGCGTCTCTGTCACTATTTTTGTCGGCATCAGGTTCAACAGCAATATGCGCAGCGGACGAATATCCTGCGAATAAGCGCGATCCTCATCCATTGCAAAAATATTTTCCTTTTCCAGAATGTTTACTGCCGGCAAATTATTAGGAATTTTAATCGGCATAATTCCTCACCTCTCCGCATTAAGTCTCCCCGATAAACACAAAGCTTCTTTTAAAGTCTGGCACCATGATATCCAAAAGGCCCTATCTGCCACACCGGACAAATAAAGCCTTATTTATCTCATTATACTCTGTATCCTGTTCAATATTCAAGACACTTTTTTTATTTTCCCCCAACCATTGTATTTTTTCGGTACCCAAAGCAGCCATTTATCAGATCTCAGGCTGGCGCGCAATCGAATAAAAAAACCCACCTACGGGATCGGCATTTTCGGAGAGTATGAGCTACGCATACCCGGTTATGCCCCGCGGTGGTCTATTTACTATTCGCACGATATTAATCGTTGTTGTTATATCAAACTAAATATCTTGAACACGGCAGGCCTTAGCCAAAAGTTCGGTCAGCGCAGGCAGCACTTTTCTGTTGATGCCGGTCTTATAGCCATAGAGATCGGTCAGCACATCTACAACCTGAGTTAAGTCTGCATTACCGGCTCTTTCCCCGATCCCCCCCACGGTAACGCTGGCCAACGTCACACCAGCCTGAATGGCGGCTATGGTATTGGCGGTAGCCAGTCCGAAATCATTATGAACATGAATTTCCAGCGGCAGAGCGCATTTTTTGACAAGTCTTTTCATAATTTCAAAAGTCTTCAGCGGCTCCAGTATCCCCACCGTATCGGCATAACGAATATATTCCGCCCCCATTCGAGCTGCGGTGTCAGCCACTTGCAGGAAGAATTGTTCATCAGCGCGCGACGCATCTTCCGTCCCCACTGAAATTGTGCAGCCAAAGCTGCGGGCATAGTCCAGCGAATCAGTCAGTTGCTGCAAAACAGCTTCTCTGGTTGTTTTCAATTTGTATTGAAGATGCAAATCCGATACAGGCACCGAAATGTGAATACAGGAAAAACCACAATGAATCGAGGTGAGAATATCCTGGTTAACCGCGCGGTTCCAGGCAATGACTCTGGCGGACAGACCGGCTTGCAAGACCGCTTTCATTACGCTTTGCTCTTCTGTTCCCATTGCCGGAGTTCCCGCCTCAATGGCAAACACGCCGGCCCGGTCAAGCGCTCTGGCAATCTCCAGCTTCTCCTTGCAGGAAAACGCCAGGCCGGCGGCTTGCTCACCATCCCGCAAAGTGGTATCAACAATATGAATTTTCATAAAGCTGCCTCATGGATAAATTTGCTTAATTGTTGATCTGAAACAGGCGCCTTTTGCCGGATTGCCAGACTGCGGACTCTTTCCAGCACCTGTAACACCGCTGTCTGCGGCAGGGAACGATTCATTTCTTTTAACTTTATCTCAATCGCAGCTCTGCCGGAATGTTTGCCGATCACGATCTTACGCGACAGACCTACCGTCTCCGGCGAAAATGGCTCATACAAATCACTCTTTTTATTTACGCCATCCACATGGATGCCTGATTCGTGAGCAAAAATATCCGCACCGATAATTGGCTTTGTTGGTGAAACACTTTGATCTATACTGCTCAGAATTTGTTTACAATAAAGCGCCAGATCTCCCGGTACAGACACTGGAAACTTGAGTAAGCAGAAAACCCCCATCAGCACTTCCTCAAAGGCCGGATATCCGCCAACCCCGCCGACTGAAACAGCGACACGCCGGACTCCGCTTTTTATTGCGCTAAGGGCGTTGCCGGTTGCCAGCCCCTTCCCATTGCGCCCGTAATATTCCACCAGACAGGAAAGCTGCTGTTGCAAAGCCAGCAGCGTCCCATAAGTAACCATGGGATCAAGCGCCCGATATTCAGCATCAAAAACAACACTGTCGATATTATATCTGGTTACCGTACGGCTAAGATAATTCAACTTTCGGCCTACAGGATAGCCGCCGGTAAAGTGGAGCGTTACCGCCATATTCCACCCTTTGGCCAGTTTAAATGCCTCCGCAGCCGAAAACGGCAGTTTCTCGCCCGGTTTTTCCGCCAGACAAACCTTGATCTGTTTACAACCCAGCCGGTAAGCCTGGATAATCTGATCAGAGTCGGGCTGAACGCAAACACGAACGTCTTTCACCACAGTCATCCCGGAACGCAAGGCAGCGGTCAGTGACGGCAATGACAAATCAAATAAAACCGGAGACATAGCGGCGATTTTACTTTTCAGTCGAATAAGCTGGAGAATACTCAGTTTTTTATTTTCCAAGGCATGGCCGAGTGTTTTGTCAATGAAGGTAAAATCAGCGTTCATGTGGCACCTTCTTTCATTATGATTTATTTCACACCATCAACCTGAACCTGAACCGGACGTTAAGCAGACAGCCTCCATCAAATGATCTGTTCAAGAATCTGAGAAAATAACTGCTTTAACCTGCCAGCTTCCCCCAGGTCTTACACCGGGTTATCAGGCCGCATTTCCGTCCGGAATAAGCTCTCCGGTTCGGCTGCATTCTCTTTGGCGGTCATTTCCTGCGGCGTAACCCGGTAAATAGACACGGCATTGTCGTCCAGCGCCGAACGGTATTTTTCAATTAAAGTGCCGGTTAAGGGATGGCTATAGTACTTCGGCAGGTATTTTTCCAGCAGCTTTTGCAAAACAGCGGCGCCTTCGTCGGCAACGGTTACTTTTTCGGCCTTGCCGAAAATCATCACACTCATATAGGACGTATCGGCATGACAGGGCACAGGGTCAGTTACCGTGCCATGCTCTTTATATACGGTAATGCAAACGGAAGGCTGCCGGGAAAGAATGCTTTCCTTGCGCCCGGAGCCCATGCCATGAAAATAGAAGGACCCGTCATGCCAAAGATAATTTACCGGAACGGCATAAGGCAGGTTGTCGCTGACCATGCCGATGACGCCTGTTCTGGCCTGCAGGAGAAAGGTTTCAATTTTCCCCTGGTCCGTACATCTTCTCCGGAGATAACTGACCTGCTGCATTAAAGCTCCCCCTTCCGGTACGAAATTTCCAGTTCTGTCAGAAACCTATCCATCCAGCGATTGTTCTGCGCAATATATTCAGGATGAGCCAGCAGTTCTTCCGGAGTCTGCACATAAACGCCGGGAATCATTTCCTCCCGGCAGTTTTCTACAAGCGCCTGGATGATGGACGGCGTATTTTCCAAATGATACTGAAACCCCAATACCCTTTTCTGATATATAAAAGCCTGATGTTTGCAGGCCTCGCTTTGCGCTATGCACTGCGCGCCTTCCGGCAAAGTACTAAACGTATCGCCATGCCACTGAAATACAATGGGCTGCTCGGGGAAAAATGAAAATAGCGGCGATTTTCTCACTTCTGCACTAAGCCGGACAGGAAACCAGCCAATCTCCTTTTCCGCATTTTTGGTTACCTTGCCGCCAATCACATCGGCAATCAGCTGGCCTCCCAGGCATAAGCCGATCACAACTTTGCCGGCGGCAATAGCTTCCCGGATAAATGCCTTTTCATCGGCAAGCCACGGATAAAGCTCTTCCTCATAGATGTTCATTGGTCCGCCCATGATGATTAACCAATCAAAATCCTGCTGCGCAGGGAGAAGATCATTCTTATAAAAATGCGTACTTGTTAACACATGACCTTTTTCCCTGGCCCACTGTAGCATACTGCCTGGGTTTTCAAAGGGGACATGCTGCAAATAATGGATTCTCATCTTATACCCGGTCCTTTCGTTCTGATTATGCGTTGCCTCCCCGCCAGTACCAGTAACGCACGGTGCTAGCTTCCACCACAGGCAGTTCCCGGATAATCCGCCTCATGGCGTAATTGCCGGACAGCCTGACGCAGGCCTTCTTCAACCCCGTCGCAGGACTCGATCACTGCAATCCCCTGTTGCTGCAAATGTTGCTGCGCCTCATAACCAATCCTCATGGTCAGTACAGCATCGCAATCCGCAATTTTCTGAAGCAGCCCGGCTTTTATTTTTTCCGCCCCGTCGCAGTCTGCCGGCCCCAGACAATACTTTCGGGTAGGCCTGCTCTCAACAAACCGGCTGTTCATGCCATCTGTTTCATAAATATGAAATTCTTCGGCCTGACCATAATGCAAATCAACCAGCCTCCTGTGCCTGGATGTTACAGCCACCTTGTACCGGCCGGCCGGAATACTGCATTTGGGGGCCGGTTCCGGCCTGGGGTTGCGGAATTGATGCGATCGGTCTTCTGTCAAAAGCCCGATTGCGTCAGCCCGGCATTGCTGGCAGTGGCGCATTTGGAAAAGATCGGTCTGGCACAAATCCCGCATGACATCCACTTCCCGCCTGCTGGTCTGAGGAAAGTTTTGAAACACGCTGCCCGGCGCCGGGATCAACGGCATGATATTGGTCATCAGAGCTCCCAGGCTTTTTACCTTTTTTACGACTTCCGGTATATGTCCGTCATTGATGTCTTTTATCATGACAATATTGATTTTTACCAGAATACCGTGGTCAGTCAAAAGCTTAATTCCTTCCAGCTGATTGTGAAGCAATCGTTCCGCCGCTTTTTCGCCCGCATAGTACCTGCCCTGATAGTAAATATGATGATAGATTTTTGCTCCAATGGCAGGTTCCAGACAGTTTACCGTGACGGTTACATGCTTAATGCCCAGCGCAATAATATCCCGGCCGTAACGCGGCAGCAGCAAACCATTGGTGGATAAGCAAAATATCGTGTCCGCAGCTTGATCCTTGATCAATTCAATGCTTCTTTTAACTACCTTCCAATTTGCCAGGGCATCGCCGGGACCGGCAATCCCGACAACACTCAAATGGGGGATTTCCTGTTTAACCCGGATAAACTTCGCCAGGCTTGTTTCAGGGGTCAGCACTTCACTTGTTACACCCGGACGGCTTTCATTCACGCAGTCATATTTCCGGTTGCAATAGTTGCAGCTGATATTGCAGACAGGCGCCACCGGCAAATGCATTCTGGCAAATTTGCGATGGGCCTCAACAGAATAGCAAGGATGTTTGGCGGTAATGCCGGCCAGGTCAGCCGGTATCACCGGCGCTACGTTCTTAGAACATTCATTTTCCATGTTTCGCTCAACTCCTCAACGTAAAAAATTGCCAAGCCTGCTGTTTGCCAGTAAATTTGCCTTATTTGTTCTTATCCGCATCCACAGGGGCTATTTTTTCATCATTATTTAATCAAGCCCGGACTGCTGCAAGCCTGATTGGATCAAACAGGTTTCGCACTTCACCGCACATGGCAAGAACCCGGCCTGAATCCGACGGTTCAGGCGTCCCGTGATGATAATTTTCCAGAGAACAGATACCAAAGATTAAATCAAGGGAACGTATTTCTTCATTTAATGCCGGAGGAACGTCAATGATCGTTTCTACTGCATCCATCAGACAGACGTAATTGTGATTACCCGGTTCAATGCCGTATAAATCACACAAAGCAATAAGATAATTTTCGAGCGCAACTGAAGCTACATTAAATACCACACTGGAACACTGTCCTTCAGCTAAAAACTGTTCCGCCCGGTGATGATACATTATGGCGCTCCGGTAATTTTCTTCAAACGCCGCTAAATCTATTTCCTTCGTATCCATCATGGTTCTATCCTCTTTTTTTAGAGGATTCCGTCAGAACCGGCTCCTTGCCGGCACTGGCGGAATCCAATCAATTTCAGTTGCTTCTTACCTAAAAATTGCTCAGCGCCCTAATGCCTGCTCCCTTACCAGACATTGAGAATCCATTCCTTATTCTTCTTATACTCCATATCGGTAAACAACGTGTTCGCCATCGCTTCAACCAGCCACATTGCGCCTGCGTAGCCGACAACCGGATTGCGGTACAGTCCCGCCCTGTCGTAAGTGGGGAAACCCACCCGTACCATGGGGATGTTATAATCAATGGAAATAAACCGCCCTTTGGAATGCCCCAGAATGAGATCAAGTTCCAGGCCTTCGTTCTTGATCCGGTTTTCCAGCTCCCACAAATCGGCATTCATGATGATATCCATCGGATAGTCGACGTTTTCCTGCAGCGCCTTGATGCGAGGATCGTCCGGATAGGAGGTATTGTCATCGCCAAGCAGCAGCAATACCGGCTTCATCTCCAGATCAAGACAGAATTCGGCAAGTCCGATGACAAGATCGGCATTTCCGTAAATAGCGACTTTTTTGTCGGCGAGAAACAAGTGCGTAACATCGGTCAGCGCATCAATGGCCAGCCCCCGCTCACGAACAAGCGACTCCGGAATTGCTTTTCCAGTCAGTTTCTTGACATTGTGCAGAAAGGTATCGGTATTGCGAATGCCGATCGGTGTAGGCCCGATGATCGTGGGCAGATCAAACTCATTTTCCAGATATTTAGCGGCTTTGCCTCCTTCGTATCTGTTCAACGCAATGGTGCCCAGCGCATTGGCCGTTCCGGCCAAATCCTCTACCGTCGTATTGCCGTGGGATACCCAGTTGCCGTCCGGCATCAGCGGAGAATCAAAGTTTTCGATTTCAAACAGGACGGTCGCCTCTACCTGCATTTCGGCCAGGAGGTGTTTGAGCTCTGTCACATCACCGGGATTAACCCAGCCGGTAATCAGGTTGAGCTTTCCGTTGGGCTGATCTTTTTTGGCAAAATAACTGACAAAATCCAATACCGCGGAATCATAGCCGCTTACCATGCTTCCCTTGAAGCTGGGGGCATGAACCGGAATAAGATAAACTTCCCGTCCGGCGTATTTTTCTTTCAGCAGGCCGTTATTAAGTTTCATCACAACGCCATCAACATCATCGCCAATAACCTCGGTTGAGCAGGTCGTGATGATAGGTATGACTTTGACGTGAGGATAGCGCATCAACAGGACATCGACCGCCTCCTCCACCCGGTTGAGAGCGCCGAATACCGCGCCGTCTTCATGTACAGAGGAAGACGCAATTTCAAAACTCTCTTTAAAATGCTGTGAAAACAATAAGCGGACGAACATTACGCAGCCCTGTCCTCCATGGACGATTCCGATACAATCCTTGATCCCGATACTGGCATATTGAGAACCGCAAGGCTGGCAGGTGAATATCGGATTGATAATCCCGGCGCGGTCTTTTCCTTTCACTTCACAAGACATATACCATTACTCCTTTTCCTCAAATATTATCGTTTGCGTCCGCCGTAATGGCATAGCTTTCTCGGCTTAATAGCGCGGGTCAGTAAGCTCGGCATTCAGCGACCCCGTAATGGTCAGGTAGTCAATACGTTCTTTAAGCGCCTGCATGAGCAGCTTAATTTCCGCCTGGTCCATCGCCGCCAGCCACGGATACCGGCTTTTAAACCCATCCGCCAGGCACACGGCATCTACCCAGTAGCATCTGTCGGCCGGAGTCTCCTTCTCAACCGGTTCCTCGCACAATATCTGCATGGTTTTGGTCAGAATTCCCTCATTTTGCTTTTCCCGGTCCCAGGAACGGGAATGAAACTGCCACAGACATTTTTTCATAATATAATCCACCAGTTGCTCAACCTTGTCGTTCATGCTATCCTCCATTAGACATTGCCTCCCTTACACCGCTGAGAGCTGTTTCTTTGCTGGAAAATCCGGATACGTCTTGACCCGCAAATCCGAAACGCTGTCATATTTGCCGGTATACTCTCTTAACTCGCTTGAAGAAACGATCTCCTCGCTTAAATTCACATCGGAAATCATCTTGCGGGTTACAAATCCTGTTGCCGCTGGTATTTCATCCTTGCTGATATCCAATAGAGAAAGTTGATGAATCGGTGAATAGATTGCGTTGTAAATGTCACGGGCAAACCTGACCCACCCCTCAAACCCTTTGTAGGGTCCGTTATGATAGGCATGGGCGTTAAGGTATGGCACCCGGATCTTTTTGGCAACCTCTCCCGGCCGTTTGCCGGTAAAAATGACATCAGGCTTAAGCATCTCCATCGCTTCAAGCGCTTCAAGCTCGTTAGGATCGTCAATGGCGAGCGCACCCTGTTCGCACCGGGCAATCCCCTTTTCCATGTCGCCCTGATGGCCAAATTTCGTATATACGGAGACTACTTCAACGCCCATTTCCGCATGAATGACATGCGCCCAGTGCCACAGCTTGGAGCCGCCCGGCCAGAGGCACACTTTTTTTCCTTTCAGGCGTTCCTTGTACCAGTCGAGTTCGGGTTTCCATCTGGCTGTTTCTTCATCAATAATAGCCTGGGCCCGGTCTTCGATTCCGAAGAATAAGCCGACCTTCCGGAGTGACGCCGACAGCGGCTCGAAGCCAAACCCATCGATATCAAGCCGCGGCGTCCCGTATCTTTGCCGGAGCTCGTTGCAGATATACTCAGCTGAACGCGCGCATTCAAGCACGTTGAGGTGGGCCTTGTGCATCGCTCTCAAATCATCGTAGGACCCATTGCCGGTAAAGGTGGACAACACCTGAATGCCCATTCTCTTGAAATAGTCGACCATGACTTCCTGATCGCCCTGAATGTTATATTCGCCGACGTAATTGATGACATAGTCGCTGGTGATTTTCGGCTCAACATTGCCGACCTTTTTGTTGATCCAGGCAATGTTAATTTTATGATGCCCGCCCGACTGGCTTGGCCCGCCAAAGCCGGGAGAATTGCAGACAAAAATATCGACCTCAGGCATTTCGTCCATGACCTCTTGCGCGACCGCATCAATATCGTCGCCGATCAGGGCAGAAGCGCAAGTTTGGTAAAGCGTCATCCGTTTGATATTGGGAAACGCTTTAAATGCCTCAATAATGTTCTGCTTGAGAAGTTTTTCAGCACCGAATATAATGTGCTTTTCCTTCATATCGGTCGCATAAGTATATTTGAGCTGGAAGTTGTCGTTATCGCTGATATAGCGTTTGGTCTGCCAGGTATCATAGGTACATCCCACCGGTCCATGGCTCATATGAATGACATCCTTCATGGGAGTACCAATTACATGCTTTGCTCCGCAGTAGGCGCAGCCGCGTTCCGAAATTGAACCCGGAATGGTGTTGAGATATCCAAGAGGAAGAGCCGATGTCAAATCCTCGCCTGGAGCTTTTCTAACTGCGTGTTTTTTCCTTTCGGGAATGCACTTGCTGCATTCAAACTCATGATATGGCATAGTTTTTTCCTCCTTTATTTGTATAGCACAATCAATTACCCATACCGGCAGTGCATTTCTCATTAATGTAGAGCTGCAGAAGCAATGAGGGTTCCAATATCCTGAACTATATCGCCGCATCCCCGGTTTCTTTTGTTCTGACCCGCACTGCGTCAGTCACCGGCAATACAAATATTTTCCCGTCGCCTACCCCGTACTCGGTTCGATTGGCTTCAATGATAGCCTCAACAATTCCGGGCACATCCTGGTCGTGCGCCAGAATGTTAAACAGCCTGCGCGGAAACAAACGGGTACCGTCTAAAAATTCCGTGAGCAGCTTTTCCGTATCCTGATCTTTTTTCCGGCTCAGCGCTAATAAGGTTACCCGGCGTTCAGCAATGACCGCTTTATCTTCCACCAGCCGGCCGCGCCCCATGACCTTCGTAGCGGTAAATCCGGCGGCGCCGGCTTGTATCAGCGCCCGCTTGGTGGCACTGACCTTATTCATTCTGACTACGGCAATGATTTCTTTCATTACGCCACCTCCCTTTACAATCCGGCAGCACCGCTGGAAATGGTATATACTTCATCCATCGGACTGATAAATATTTTCCCGTCGCCGAAAGCTCCTTTTTCACCGGTCTTGGCATGAGAAAGAATAACCTCAAGCACATCATCTTTATCTTCCTCATCAATGACTAACATAATCAGACTTTTTGGAATCTCATCGTAGATTACGTCACCAAACCTAATCCCCTTTTGTTTACCGCGGCCGACGACATCAACTACGGTAGCGGCATTAAACCCGGCATTGGCAAGCTCAAGCAAAACCGTGTCTTTTTTGTCCGGCCGGACGATAGCTCTCACCATAATCATCTGGGCACTCTCCCTTATCCATTTACTGATCCGTTAATCGGCGATACCGTATTTAACTACCATTGCCTCTAACTGATCCATGCTGAGAGGCTTGGGAATAACAAAATTCTTATTTTCAATAATCTTATGGGCCAGTTGGCCATATTCTTGCGCCTGGTTGCATTCGGCATCATACTCAACCACTGTCTTTTTATTAAACTCGGCTTTCTGCACAATGTTATCGCGCGGTACAAAATGGATCATCTGAGTGCCGATGGCAGCCGTAAATTCTTCCAGGAACTCTTTCTCCCGGTCTACTTTACGGCTGTTGCAAATCACTCCGCCGAGCCGGACGCCGCTTTGTTTGGCATATTTAACCAGACCTTTGCAAATATTGTTTGCCGCATAAATGGCCATCATTTCCCCGGACGCTACGATGTACACTTCCTGTGCTTTACCGTCCCGGATCGGCATTGCAAAGCCGCCGCATACAACGTCGCCAAGCACATCAAAAAATACAAAATCCAAATCCGGGGTGTAGGCTCCGTTTTTCTCCATCAGGTCAATTGCGGTAATTACACCGCGGCCGGCGCATCCTACGCCCGGTTCCGGACCGCCTGACTCAACGCAGCGAATTCCCTGATATCCTGACTTTACCACTTTATCCACGGTAATTTTTTCTTCACCTTCGTCGCGAAGCATATCCATTAACGTCTTTTGATTCATTCCGCCAAGAATAAGCCGGGTTGAATCCGCTTTTGGATCACAGCCATGAATGAAAACCTTTTGATCGTAAAAATGGGCCATTGCCCCGGCTGTGTTTTGTTGGGTGGTCGATTTACCGATTCCGCCTTTGCCATAGATTGCAATTTTTCTCGTCATTTTTGTACGCCCCTTTTAATCCTATATTTTTTCAATATCGCAGCACTACAACTGTAAATTCTCATAGCAGTCTTAGAGAAAGCCGCCAATTAATCGTTCCGCTTCCTTTGCATCCCTTTCTGCCGCCAGCGAAATCAATTCAGCCTTGCAAACGGTCATTTTCACCAGTCCTTTCCGCAACTGACCGGACTTTTTTTCACTGCAGTGCGCAGGGTAGCCTTTTTTCCTAAAATCCACCGTTTTCACAGATGCTTCACCTCTCCTTGCATATTTTTACAGAACTTCTTAAAAAATGTCATCTTGAAAAACCCCAAGCATGTTGTTATAATATAAAAAGGGTAAATCAAATAAACCTGGTGTCACTGGGATTAGACGATTGCCTCTGCTTCATGGATATTCGTGGTATCCATGAAGCTTTCTCTGTCAGTTAATTCTAACCGAATATCTGTTGTATCCATCAATCACCTCCTTACTGCACCCGGTTTCCGCTTTCAGGTTAAACCCCAAAAGGGTAAACTTAATAAACCTGGGCGTCACTGGAATTTAGATTTAACCAGTCTGACGGATATTCGTGGTATCCACAGACTTGGAATATCTGCTCAACTTAACAGGGGTATCAACGAACCGCATGATCAGGTTCATTGATACCCCTTTGTATCTGTGAGAGAAATTTCTATTTGTAAATACCTTACAACAAAAACAAATACCCGTCAATACCTTTTAAAATTATATTTAATTTACTGCTTTATTTAATATTTGTCAAATAAAACTGAATTTTATTAATATTCTCAAAATAACTCTTTTGAGCACTATCCCGTCTATTTTGCTATACCTGGATCACCTCTGCCTCAAGGTTATTAACACGCCCGGTAAGCACTGAAATTCCCTGGGCAGTGAAAAGAAAATCCGCCATTCAAGCCGGCCGTACGTTGCTTGATCTTCCTGTATTCACAAAAAACACTTTGCGCCACGCTGTGTACAGGTACAAATAAAAGCGTTGAGCTCCGAATCAGCGTCGTGTTTTAGCTGGCTTATGGCGAAAATATCCGGCGAAAATATTTTCTTAATATTCTTGAAATTATCGCTTTCAGCGTCCTTTTACGCAATATTACGAATATTAATCCTAACAAAAATTCCCACCTGATCTTAAATGATGCAAAAAAATCAGCCTCGGTTAAGTATTAACTGGTTTCGGGAAACGGCCTACAGGTAACAAGAGCAATTAAGCGTCAGTTTACCCCATGCATATATTAAAATGGCCTTTACCTCTTGGCCAAGGCCAGCTTTAACCCGAAAGAAACCAGCATCAGACCGATACACCGCTGGAAATTCATCCGGAATGCCGCCCGGTCAAACCACCGTCGCAAATAATTAAGCGTATGCGCCAGAAAGATAAACCAGCTCATCACAATAATAACTGCCGTAAGCCCAAGAAGGGCTAGGTACAATAGAGAATCCTTCCCCGGAGTAACGAATTGCGGCAACAAAGTCAGGTAAAAAACTGAAGCTTTGGGGTTGAGGGCATTGGTAATCACCCCCTGCCAGAAATAGCCTTTGAATCCCCTTGCACTGTCGCCTGGCTCTGCCGGCTGCTGCGGAATGGTACTTTTACCGGCAGTGAAGAAGGTCATTATTCCCAGATAACATAAATAAGCGGCCCCGATATATTTAATGATTTCAAAGATAAGCGCCGACCGGGCAATAATTGCCGACAAGCCCAGCACAGCCGCCGCAGTGTGAATCATGAGGCCGGCGGCAATGCCCAGGGCGGTTGCCTGGCCGCCGGCCTTTCCGGCGGCCAGCGTATTTTTCGTCACCAGCGCAAAATCCGCACCAGGCAATACTGCCGCCGCCAGCGCCGTTAAAATAAAAAGATAAAAGTTTTCCACCGGATTTCTCCTTTGGCATTTTCCTTAGATGGTCCAGCCATCATTATACCCTTAACCCGGCTCAAGTTCAATAGTCCGGCTGACGGCTTTGCCTTCCAGCTGATCAAATCACCATTCCTTCCTGCACACTTTTGTTGCGGCCGCTTTCTTTGGCATGATATAAGCTGCGGTCAGCCCGTCGAATAAATTCCTCCATTGTTTCCCCCTTATAACCGGCCACGCCGACGCTGACCGTAACCTGGATCCGCCGCTCGCCAATGACTAAGTGGCTGACTAAAACCCTTAGCCGCTCCACCATGGCATAAGCCTGGGTCAAATTAGTCTGCGGCAAAATCAGAAAAAACTCCTCTCCTCCATAGCGGCCCAAAATATCCTTCTGCCTGACGTTTTCCTGCAGACAGGCCGCTACGCAGGTCAGCACTTTATCGCCCTCCATATGGCCGTAAGAGTCATTCACCTGTTTAAAAAAATCAATATCGAAAATTGCCAAAGCCAATGGGGCCTGGTATTGATTGGCCAGTTCAAGCTCTATTGCCAGGCATTCCATAATGTGCCGGTGATTATAAACACCGGTCAGCGCATCGGTGATTGCCAGCTGTTTAAGCGTTTCCGTACGTTGATCAATGATTGATTCCAGATTAACGCTCAAGTCTTCCAGTTCCCGTTCCTTACTGATTGCCAAACGATAAAAATATTGCAGTTGCTGCACCATTTGATTAATTGATTTCGCCAGCTCTCCCAGGCTGCCGTTCTGCCGTTCGTCCAGGCGGATACGCCAGTCGCCGCTTCTCATTGCCGCGGTCTGACGGCTGAGCAGCTCAACAGGCCTCAGCATGCCGTGAATTAACCTTACGGCCAGTGATATTGCAGCCACTAAGACGATCAACAGGCTTAGGATTAGTTTGATAAACCGGGCCTGAATTTCCTGGAAGAAATTACGATAACTACCGACAGCCGCAACCTCCCGGCTGCTTTCCGAAAGTCCGGAGCGGCTGCCGCCAGCCCAATAAGCCTGCTGGCCTGTCATCTGAATTTTCGTCACACTATCCAGTAGCTGCAAAGTATAGCTGCAAATCAGCGAAAAACTGATTAATGCCATGAATATAATTACGCCGGCGACAGTAACCACCATTCGTGTCTTAAGGTCTAAGCTGATTTTGCTTATGTTTAGCCGCAGTAAATGCACTGAACTTCCTCCCAGCTTTCAAGTTATTCATCGGACGAAAGCATCTCGCAACAGCCAAGAATACTTATAAATTACCCGTTAAATAAAAAATCGCAATCTATTAGGCTGATAGATTGCGTTTTTTTATTTAAGCCGGGGGCTATACTATTACTTAGAAAATATTCACAATCACCAGCCTGAACACAGCGGCATATCAATCAGGAAAATTCCATAACAGCACATACACCGCGCCGGAAACGCTCCCCTCGGTGCATCATAACAGGAGGTTTATGCCCCTTCATCCATTGAAGGCATATTCCCCTCGTGATAGAATATAATTAATGGGTATGTTTACCTATTGAGTTTACATTCGGGCTTTACAGCTCAACCAGGCGGACTGCACCATCCTCAGGTTGGGTATTTTACGACAAAGGAAAAACTTATCAGGCGCTCTGTAAATATACGCTTCCCGGTAGAAGTTCGGCAGGGTTAAGCGTCACAGAGCGCTAGAATACAATTCTATGCCGGCTGAAGGCATTCCCCTATCATCGAATTCAGCCTTCTTGTAAACAATTATCAAATTTTTGGAAATACCAGCTTACCCCAAATACGAACATAGTGTCTTTTGCAAGCATTGAAACTTTATTGAAATACAATTCCTCTAGTTTGATTTTAATTCTTTTGCGTTAATAAGTCAATGTTATTGCATTATTTTTCGATAAAATAATTGCTTTAGCGTTAATTGGAGGATGAAATGACAATTGCCGAACGTATTATTCAATTAAGAAGAATAAAAGGCTACAGTACCAACAAACTTTCCCAACTTGCAGAAATTGCCCAAGCTACTTTACGTGAAATTGAAATCGGCAAAAAAAGCCCGAAAATTACTACTTTGGAAAAAATTTGCAAAGCCCTCGAAATATCCCTGGCAGACTTTTTTAACTCTACCGCTGATGATGTCCCGGCAAATCAACGGAAAGAGCCGGATGACCTGCCTGAACATATTCAAAAAGAAATAGATTTAATTACAGAATTTGTTCTGTACCGGCATGGCATCAAAAGACCGCCGCAAGACACGCAATAACAATCTTCTACAGCGACAATCAGGTCTTTCTTGCCCCAGCGGCTCGATTTGCAACCAACCTGCAAATTCAGCCGCTTTTATTTTCATGCCCTGCGGCATACGCGCTGTTTTGCGGCCGCCTTCCCGTTCAGCTGGCGCTTTTTCACCGCCTGCCGCTGTGTTCTGCGCGAAAGTAAAAATCCGTCTCTGGTAAGCCAGGAGACAGATTTATACTGGCGTTAGGACAGCGGCGGCCTGGCAGTCAGCCATTGCTGTTTCTTTTGATCCTTGGGCAGCATATGAGCATCAAACCACATATAATAAAATTTTTCGACTGGATTAACAACATATCCGTCCTGCAAATGATCGGCCGTATCATAAGAATCCGCCAAAATAATCACATCATCGGCAGTTGTCGCCGTGCCCAGGTCATCATACCCGATAATCACCCGCCAGTGGCCGCCCCAGTCAATATTCTCAACCATGACCGGCGTATTGCGCTTCAAATTGGCAACAACAAAATTCTTGAACTCGTTCACATTTGAAAAACCCGTCCCTGCTTTCCCGTTAGCAGCAAGGCTCGATTGGACTTCCCAGCCGATCGACTGAAAAAACCTGACCATTCCGCTGGTATCTGTGCCAACTTCGGGCTTAGTTCCCATGATGCTGGCAATTTTATATTCTTCCCAGTCAGTATTGCCAAAATAATGCAGAACGGTTAACGCCGCCGCCGGGCCGCAAGTAATTTCCGTTGTTTGTTGATAAGTTTTATAGCGCGGTAAAAGCGTTAAAGTCGCCGTTGACTCCATCGTGAAGAAATCAGCCGACGCGTAGTAAGGTGAATTTTTAAGATCGCCTGCTCCCTGGTAAGCTGACGCGCCTGAACGTGCCGTGTCGTAACCGGCGGGATAAGGGATTACCCTTTCCGCAACATCTATGCCGCTTCCATTCCCAGCCGCAAAGCCGGCATTCGCCGCACTTAAGCTAATTGCTACAATCATGTAAATAATAAACAGGCTAAACTTTTTTTGCACTTTATCGTCTCCTTTTTTGCGTTTGGTTTATTTCCAGTACCTTGGCACAGGGCTTCAACCTTAAAAACTGCGGGTAGCAGCAGGGGGTTTCCGCGGCCTTCCGATCCAGGCTTATAGAAAAACAACCTGGAATAAACAAAGATTAACATATCTTACCGTATCTTTCAATCTCCAATTCGCCGCCGGCGTTCAGAGGATTTTGCGCGGGTTTCTCCAGGAAAGGATGCAAAAAAAGCTTTTTCTGGAATAATATTCAAATAAAACGGGAAAAACTCGTCAACTTGGTATAAAATGAAAGTATCGGACGAAGAACCTGCGTTTACTGCCCCGCCCCAATGTGGTTGAAGCGGTTCTACGCCTGAACAAATCAATAATAATTGCTTTGCAGGGAGGAGAGAACCATGTTAAAGAAAATGGCTTTGAAATTATTGTTGGGCAAATGGAAGCAAGGAGGTTTTAAAGTGGTATTTTGGGATGGGGAAGAGGCGGCTTATGGCGATGAACCGCCTGCTTTTACCATCATTTTCAGACAGGAGCCTCCGTTCAAAGTAGGCGACGATATTGTACTGCTGATTGGGGAAGCCTACATGGACGGCATAATCGAGCTTGAAGGGTCAATGGACGATATTTTGCGGATCATTACCCTCAACAGGCCCAGCCGCGCAGCCGCCGGTCCGAAAAAGTCCGGCGCTGTAAATTCCGCCGCGCAGCAGCGCAACATTCATCATCACTATGACCTGGGCAATGACTTTTTCGCTCTGTGGCTGGATGAGAGCATGAGTTATTCCTGCGCCTATTTTAACACGCCAACCGATTCCCTGGCGCAGGCCCAGCTGCAAAAAATTGACCATATTCTAAAAAAAATAAACCTTCAGCCTGGCGAACGGCTGCTCGATATTGGCAGCGGCTGGGGCTGGCTTATCATTAAGGCTGCCCAGCAATATAACGTACAGGCCACCGGCATTACCTTAAGCACCGAACAATACCAGGCAACCAAACGACGGATTGAGGAGCTGGGGCTGGAACACCAGGTGGATGTTCAATTGGTAAGCTACCAGGATCTCGATTCCAGCCAGCCCCGCTTTGATAAAATTATCAGTGTGGGGATGTTTGAACACGTTGGCCAGGGAAATTTGTCTAACTATATGCGCAAAATCAATGAATTACTGGCTCCCGGCGGAATATCCCTGTTGCATACGATCACCGGCCTGTTTGAAGAAAACAGCAATGCCTGGATTGCTAAGTATATCTTTCCCGGAGGCTATGTTCCTTCGCTGCGGGAAATTATCCGGCTGCTGCCCGAATTCGATTTTCACCTGCTGCATGCCGAAAGCCTGCGGCTGCATTACGCTATGACACTGGACCGCTGGTATGAAAACTTTTCCCGGCAGCTTGACGCTGTCCGGGAAAAATATGACGAACGCTTTATTCGCATGTGGAGTTTATATTTGCGCGGCTGCGCTGCCGCTTTTAGAGTTTCCGGCCTGGACATTTACCAATTGTTGTTTAGCAAAGGATTGAACAACAGCCTTCCTTTAACTTATCAGCATCTTTACGATAATCAACAATAAAATCAAATGTCAATCCGACAATTTGCCTGAACTTTAAGGCAGCTTCAGCTGGGTTAAAGCTCAGACAAATTGACTGTACCCGGAAACACGGCGGCCTCTGCCGCAGGTACCGGACGACTGAGAAGATAGCCTTGAATACGGTCGCAGCGGCACTGCGCCAAATACGACAGCTGCCGCTGCGTCTCTACGCCTTCGGCCACCACTGTCATTCCCATAATGTGGGCAATATCCACAATTGAGCCAATAATGGCTTTTTGAGCGCCATCCATCAGTATCATATCAATAAAGGCTTTGTCAATTTTCAGCGTA
Organism: Dendrosporobacter quercicolus; assembly: GCF_900104455.1. Taxonomy (NCBI): domain Bacteria; kingdom Bacillati; phylum Bacillota; class Negativicutes; order Selenomonadales; family Sporomusaceae; genus Dendrosporobacter; species Dendrosporobacter quercicolus. Next base: position 29,254 of record NZ_FNHB01000004.1, on the reverse strand, counting down.
TTGACCGGCAGCCGCTGCAAATAGGTTAATGATGAGTAACCTGTGCCAAAATCATCAAGCGACAGTTGTACGCCCATTGCCTGCAGCTCGTCCAGCTTGCTGATGCTGTCTTCCAGGGAGGCGATCAGCGCATTCTCGGTAATTTCAAGCTCAAGCTGGCCCGGCTTAATTCCGGCATCGCTTAAGGCTTTCCGGACAACACTGATAAAACCGTCGGCGCCTATCTGATGAGGAGAGACGTTGACCGCAATTTTGCGATTTGTCCAGCCCCGGTCAGCCAGGCGCCTGGCAAATTTGCATGCTTCCTGCAGCACCCATTGACCAATTGGCCGAATCAGCCCGCTTTGTTCAGCCAGCGGGATAAAGCGGTCGGGTGAAACCGCTCCATATTCCGGGCTGTTCCAGCGCAATAAAGCCTCAAACCCGGTGATGCCGCCATTGGCAATGCTGGCCTGGGGTTGATAGTAGAGCAAAAGCTCGCCGCGGTCAATGGCATGCCGCAAGCTATTGGTCAAGCGAATCCGCTCGTAAGCCTCGGCCTGCATGGCCGCTTGATAAAACCGCCAGCAGTTCTTACCGGCTTTTTTGGCGGCATACATCGCATTATCGGCATTCTTAAATATCTCTTCCGCAGTAGCCCCGTCAGCAGGATAACAGGCAATTCCGGCACTGGCCGACATATGAAAGCGAATACCCAGCACCTCAATTTCCTGACAAAAGGCAGCAATGATTTTATCCGCCAGCCGGCTGATCAGCCGTTTCGTCTGGCCCGGCGCCAGTACAAAAAATTCATCGCCGCCGGATCGTCCGACAACTGCCCCGCTGCCGGCCTCATGAACAATACGCTGGCCGGCAATAGTGATCAGACTGTTACCATAGGTATGGCCAAACGTATCGTTGATTATTTTTATGTCATCTAAATCAATCACCAGCAGAGCGCCTGCCGGCTGCCCGCCGGCGGCTTCGTTCAGCTCGGCCTCCAGCAATTTATTCAACCGGGCCCAGTTGGGCAAACCAGTCAGGAGATCATAGTAAGCCAAACGCTCGATTTCTTCGGCTTTTTGCCCCAAAGCAGCCTGGGCAGCCTGACGCTCCATGATTTCTTCCTCCAGCGTTGCACTAAGCTGCTGCAGATCTGCCACCATTTTTTCCAGATGCGCATTGCTTTCGCGCAAATCGTTTTCCGCCTGACGCTGCTTTGTAATATCAGAAATAAAGGCCACATTCATCGTCCGTCCGTCAGGCCACTGAATTTCCTTCCGCTCGGCAAAGTAATGACGTTTGCGGCAACTGTCATAACGTTCCCAGATGCCGGATTTGCCGTTCGCTTCCTGCAGCTTAAAACAATCGCAGCAAGGCGCGGACAAGTCAAAAAATTCGTAGCATTTACGGCTGGACAGTTTATCGCTGTAAACTTCGGCCAACTCTTCACTGATGTAAATTAGCTCATGGGTATCCAAATCGACAACATACGCCAGGCTGCTGATGCCGCCGACGATACGCTCCATGATCGCCGCTTTGTCCTGCGAAGTTTTCAGCGATTGTTCAATCTGCGCCCGGCCCAGTACCTGGCCGACCAGCGGCGCAACCGTTTCGACAAAAGTCACTACCGCCGGACTCAGTTGGCCGGGCATGGAATCAGCGATATGGATCAGGCCCAGTATGCAATTCTGAAAATAAATCGGCATAATGCCTATCGTCTGATAACCGGCATGATTGCAGGCGCCCCGGTACTTTTCCCGCTCCCGGGCGGACAGTGTTTCGGCAAAAGCAAGCGTATCATTGCAGCACAGCGAACCGGCGCTGTTAATAATAGGCTCATCCAGCGGCAGCAAAGTTCCGCTCACCAGTCTGGTACAACTGCAGTCTTCTTTGCTGATTTGAAGCTTATTTTCCGCTTTCCAGAATTCATCATTAAAGCCAACATAGGCCTGATAAGGAATATACCCGTTTTCATCCAATACTCTAATGCCAACCGCACTGCAACCGCTGATCTGTTGAATAAGCCGGACAACCTCATTGAGAAATTCCTGTCGGGAACCGCGCTCGCGAAAACTGTGAATCAAGGATTGAATAGCCTGAAGATGGTCATTCCAGCAATCATTGGCACTGATATCGGCAGTTTCACCGTTGATTTTATCCTTCAATTGATGCCACCTCCGCCTCGGTCAGAACCTGGTTGGTAGTAATTTCTATTTCTTTGTAAAGATAATTATTTGCTGTTTATTTAACAGAATCCTCCAACTTTTTCATTTTTTTTAGCGGTAAAGCAAGAAATTTGCCAAAAAAGGCAGTGTCTTTAAATGTAGAAAAACATTTAAAGACACTGCCTTCGCTATATCTGACGCGGCCTGATGCACCCGGGATCCACGCAGGCGTCACGCCCCGCCGCCCGGTATGCACCCAGCCTTGTTCCCGTCTTCCTTATTTAAGTCTGGCGGTTAACTTTTCCACTACCACAAACAACACAGGGATTAAAAACATGCCCAGCACTGTAGCCATAAGCATTCCGCCCACTACTGCCGTTCCCATCGAATTTCTCGCTCCCGCCCCTGCGCCGGTCGCGACCGCCAGGGGGATGCAGCCAATAATAAAAGCCAGTGACGTCATCAGAATGGGGCGCAGCCTGATTTTGGCCGCTTCAATGGCCGCTTCCGCCGGCGTCATGCCGTTATCCACCCTGATTTTAGCAAACTCAACGATGAGGATTGCATTTTTCGCTGCCAGACCAATCAGCATTACCAGCCCAATCTGCATATACACACTATTTTCCAGATTACGCGCGTACTGAAACAGGAATGCGCCAAATATTCCGGTCGGGACCGACAGCAGCACCGCAAACGGTACGCTCCAGCTTTCATACAGCGCCGCCAGACATAAAAATACAAACACGATCGCCATTCCGAAAACAACAGGCGCCCGGTCACCGGATACTTTTTCCTCCCGGCTTTGACCGGACCATTCATAGGTGTAACCGCTCGGCAAAACCTCGGCGGCAACCTCTTCCAGCGCCGTCATTGCCTGACCGGAGCTATACCCGCTAGCCTGGGTTCCGTTCAGTTGTACAGCTTTCACTCCATTATAGCGGGTAATTACCGAAGGAGACTGGATTTTCTTGGGTTTAAGCAACGTATTGAGTGGCACCATACCATCGTTGGAGCTTTTGACAAATAGATATCTGGTTGCATCAACATCACTGCGAAAAGCGGTATCGGCCTGTACAGTTACCTTGTACGACCGGCCAAACTTATTGAAATCATTCACCTGAGTTCCTCCGAGAAAGGTCTGCAGGGCGGTAAAGATTTCATCCACTTGCACGCCCAGTTTTTCAGCTTTATCCCGGTCTACCTCATACTCATAGCCCGGCGTATTGGCTTTGAAACCGGAGGTAATTGAACCAATTTCGGGGCGTTCCTCAGCCGCCGCCATAAATTCCTGGGCAATATTGTCCAAATCGCTTAGCGTACCGCCGCCCCGGTCTTGGAGCATCAGGGTAAATCCGCCCACCATTCCTAAACCAGGCAGACTAGACGGTGCAAAAGCCATTACCGTTCCTTCAGCTAAGTTGCCGCCTTTCCCAAAGGTCTGGGCAATCTCGGCTTTTACCTTAAGCTCCGGCCGATTGCGCTCCGACCACGAATCCAGCGACACAAACAGGGCTCCGGCATTGGGTTTATTGCCGCCGCCTAAAACATCCATTCCCGCCAGCGACATAATATCGGAAACGCCCGCCTGAGCGCTCAGCTCTCCGCTAAAAGACTTCAATACGTTGATGGTCCGGTTTAAGCTGGAAGCCTCCGGCAACGTAATTGAAGTAATATAAAAGCCCTGATCTTCGTCCGGCACAAATGCTCCCGGAACCAGTTTATACAAACCGCCGGTCAGGATGGCCAGCACAGCCAGCAGAACCATACATAAACGGGCTTTCGGCATCAGCCTGGCCAATCCCCGGCCGTACCGGGCAATGCATTGATCAAACCAGCCGTTAAACGCCTGAAAAAACCGCTCCAATCTCCCTTGATGAGCATTCGGCTGATGCGGCTTAAGCAGTAAAATGCATAGTGCCGGCGTCAGTGACAAGGCCACCAGCGCCGATAAAGCCATGGAAACGACAATGGTCAGAGCAAACTGCTTGTATAAAACGCCCATGGTCCCGCCAAAGAAGGCCACGGGAATAAACACCGACGCCAGCACAAACGCAATGGCCACAACCGGCCCGGAAACCTCCTTCATTGCCAGCTTGGTTGCTTCCATTGGCGTAAGTCCGGAATAACGCATATGATATTCGACTGCTTCAATGACCACAATGGCATCATCAACAACCAGGCCGATGGCCAGCACCATGGCAAATAACGTCAGCGTATTGATGGTAAAGCCCAATACCACAAAGGCGCCAAATGTACCCAGCAGGGACACCGGAATGGCCAGCAAAGGAATCAGCGTAGCCCGCCAGCTCTGCAAAAAGATAAACACCACCAGCATGACCAGAATCAATGCTTCAACGAAGGTTTTCACCACTTCCTGCATGGACTCCCGGACAAACTTGGTATTGTCGACAACAACTTTGTATTCCATCCCCGGCGGAAAATTTTGCGCGGCTTGCTCCAACACCTTTTTGACATTGCCGATCGTCTCTAATGCATTGGCGTCGCTTGTCAGTTTAATTGCAAAACCTGCGCCCAAATGTCCGTTGATCATACTGCTGTAATTGTATTCCTTACTGCCCAGCTCAACCCTGGCAACATCCTTTAACCGGATAAAGGCGCCATCGGACTGTGAGCGGACAACGATGTTTTCAAACTCCTTCGTATCACTTAGCCGTCCTTTTACCTTGGCCGTATACTGAAAATCCTGTCCGGAATCTACCGGCATTTGTCCCAGAGTACCGGCGGGAGCTTGCTTGTTTTGCGCCTCAATGGCCGCCGTTACCTCAGTCACCGCAACCCCCAGCTGAGCCAGCTTCTCCGGCTGCAGCCAAATGCGCATACTGTAATCCGAGCCAAACGCCGAAACATCGCCTACGCCTGACACCCGCTTAATATCGTCAATCAGATAAATACTGCCGTAATTCTTAAGAAAATTGGCATCGAACGCATCATTAGGCGAGTAAAGATTAAAAATCATCGACATATCCTGTGAAGCTTTTCTGGTGGTAATCCCGGTTGACTGAACCGAACTGGGCAGGGACGCATTGGCCTCCGATACCCTGTTTTGGGTCTGCACAGCTGCGGTATCCGCATCTTTGCCTGTTTCAAACTGGACGGAGAGTGAATACGACCCCGAATCCGTACTGGTCGAAGACATCGATACCATACCCTCAACACCGTTTACCTGTTCTTCAATAATTTGGGCCACCGTTTGATCGACAACCTCGGCGCTGGCCCCCTGGTAACTGGTGCTGATGGAAACTGTCGGCGGTGAAATTTGCGGATATTGCGCTACCGGCAGCTGGAAAGCGGCGGTAGTGCCCAAAATTGTGATAATGATCGACAAAACGATAGCGAATACCGGGCGGTTAATAAAAAAGTTAGCCATTTTCACTTCCCCCTATTGCTGCGCCGCAGTCGGCGGCTCATCCGGCCCGATCATTGTCACGCTTAATGTTGTTCCCTGTTTTACTTTATCAATCCCTTCCACGACAATTCGCTCGCCTGGTTGCAGCCCTTCCTGCACAATCCACATATTGCCGGCCTTTTCCCCCAGTTTGACCGTCCGGCTTTCCGCCGTATCATCCTCTTTGACCACAATGACCATTGTGCTATCCAGCAGTTCTTTGACCGCCCGCTGCGGGATAAGAATTGCCCCCTTGTACACAGCCCCCTGGGCCGTTACTCTGGCAAACATCCCCGGAATAAGCACCCTGTCGGGATTATTAAACAAAGCTTTTATCGTAATGGTTCCGGTTGCGTCATCAATCCCTTGATCAATTTGTTCTATTTTACCGCTTAAGGGATATTCAGCGCCATTGCTCAACGTCAGCCGGAGGTTGTCCTTTAAATACGCCGGCAAAGAGCCATTGCCCTGCCCGGCCAGATTCAGGTACTCGTTCTCGCTCATGCTGAACTGCACCCAAACCGGGTCCAGCGACGCTACGGTGGCCATAACGGTTGAACCTGCCGCCACATAGTCGCCCACACTCAAATCATTGACATCAATCCGGCCGTCAACCGGTGAAACAATCAGTGTATCCTGCTCATCCTCCAGCGCCTGCTGCAGGGCGGCCTGACTGGCGGCAACATCGGCCGCATCCTGCTCGGCCTGGGCTTCATAGCTGTCCAGCGTCTGGCGGGCAACGCCGTTAACGGCGGCTAACTTTTGATACCGCGCGACTTCACGCCGCGTATGACTTAATGTTGATTGCGCCTTCCGCAGGCTGGCCCGCGCCGAATTGACCGCTGACTTGTATTGTTTATTGTCAATACGGAATAAGGGCTGCCCCTGGTGAATCGCGTCGCCGCCGTTCACCATCTTTTCCACAATATTGCCCGCCACTTTAGACATAATTTTTACTTCACTTTTTGATTTAACCTGTCCGATAAACTCGCTGTTTACAGGAGTATCGCGCTGCATTACCTGCATTGCCTTAACCACTACCGTCTGGGTTGCCGTTCCCTGCCCGTCTCCCGGCAAATAGCTGCGCCAGATCACAATGCCGGCCAAAACTACAACCAGCCCTGCAGCCAAATATCGTTTACCTGAATGTTGAATGTTCATTGCCAATCCTCCTGCCAACTAAAAACTGTTATTCCACCGGCATACCCATTGCTTGTTCCAGCTGCGCTTTGCTGGTATGATAGTCATAGACGGCCTGAATATAATCCTTTCTGGCTGAATCCAGCGATAATACCGCATCGCGCAAATCAAGATTGGTACTTACGCCAACCTCATAGCGCGCTTTTTGGATCATGAGGTTTTCCTCGGCCTGCACCACCGATACTTTATTGGTATCAATCCGCTGCTCAGCTTCCGTCATACTGAGATAGCACTGACGTACAGCCAGTAAAATTTCATCGCGCTGCTGAGCGGCTTTGTCCCTGACCATAGCAACACTATGTTGCGCCTGCTTAATTTTCGACTTAGTTACTCCCGAATCAAAAACATTAAACGAAGTAGTCAGCTTAACCAGCCAGTTGCTGTTTTTTGATCCAGGCAGGCGGCTATCGTACCAATCCTGTTCGGCAGTTAAGTCTACCGCCGGCAGATTGCCGCTTTTCGCAATCTTTACTTCCTGCCGGGCGCTGGCCACCTTTGCTTCATACTGCGCTATTTCCGGCCGGTTGCCTGCAGCGTATGCAAGGCATTCTTCCAAAGACCCCGAAAATTGTTCGTATGTAAAATCGTCTTTTAATACCACCTCGGTAGTGTGCGGCAATCCTAAGTCATTGTTCAGCGTTGCTGCCGCGTTGGCATAACTGTTTTGGGCTTTCAATAAGCTGTTTCTGGCCTGGGCTAAATCAACCTGACTGGCCAAAACATCGCTCTTGTCCACCAAACCGGCGTCATATTTGGCCTGAACTAAGCTTAAATGTTCAGTATAGTTTTTTACCGTTTCCTGATTTACCTGCACCTCATTACGGTACTCCAGCACAGTAAAATAGTCCGTAACTGCTGTCAGTTTAAGCTGCTGCTTAGCCGCCTCAACCTCCATATCCGCTACCTGTAAATCAAGTTTGGCCTGTTCAATCTGACCTTCCAATTTACCCCCGGAATAAACCGGCAAACTCAGCGCCAGCTGATTGTCAAAATTAGTGGTATACAGATATTCGGGCGATGTAACCGACGGCGGAGTGTTGTAGCGTTGATCGGTATGCGTATAGTCCAGGGAAACTCCCTTGTTCTTCTTGGCCTCCTGCAGGGCCCAGTAGGATTTTTCTTTCGCCGCCTGCGCATACTTTATATCATAGTTGTTGGTTATGGCCAAAGTGATGCTGTCTGCTAAAGACAACTCAACCTGTGCCGCACGCCCCGCTTGACACGGGCTTGCCAGCAGCGCTGCAGCCATAACCAGGGAAAAGCAGCGTTGATATAACTTCATGCTTAAGCCTCCTTTCATTATCAACTATTGTCGCAGTCCGACCTTGGAATTGACTTGGATTTTGTGATATAATTTAAAATAAATATTTATAATAAATTTTTATTTATAGTAAATATTTATTTACTATATGCTAATTGTTTTTGTCTATTTTGTCAATATGCAAAATAAGGAGTGAAATCTGTGGCTGATCAAAATAGCACCGAACTGCTCTTTCAACTTATCCCTCTGCTTGACAAAAAATTTGTCCGCCCGGTTTCTTTTCAGATGAAACCCTTGCTTAGCCCACTGCAGATCCATGTACTTACTGTTTTAACCGCAAAAAAAGCCACCATGACCGAACTGGCGGCTGAAATTGTCATATCCAAACAACAGCTGACCCCAATCATCGATAAGTTATTTACCGAAGGCCTGGTGCAGCGTGAAGATGATGAAGCTGACAGACGGATGATCAGAATAAGCATCACCGACGCCGGACTGAAATTGCTCAAAAGTATAAAGGAAAAAGCGCTCAGCATCCTGTCTGACAAGCTTGAGCATCTAAACCGGCAGGATTTAAGCTGTTTAAGCGGCGCTTTAACTGATTTGCACCGGCTAGTGAATAAATTGCCATAATCGTTACATAAGCCTGACATGATTGCCGCCGGTTAAAGCTTCACAACAGGCCATTGCCAGGCATTGGGAGCGAAATCAAGGGGTCTAAAACATTGCCAAGCCGTTTAAATTATCGTCAAGGACAAAAATTCAAACGGCTTGGACCAAAATCATTTGCCGGAAAAATCACAGCGAATGACAAAATATTCATCATCCCGGCAGGAAATATTTATCGATTATCAGAATATTCTTAATTAAAGAAGTCAAATTAGGGAGGAATTTGTTAAGGGAGGGAAAAGTATGCATACCGCTGTCTTAAGTAACGCTGCACGACACACCATCGCCATGGTTTTGGCTGGAGGAAAAGGTGAACGTCTGCATCCAATTACCTTAAACAGGCCCAAACCTTTTGTTCCTTTTGGCGGTAAATACAAAATTATTGATTTTGTTTTAAGCAATCTTTTCAATTCCGGTCTCAAAAAAGTTTATATTTTGACCCAGTACCGGGCGTATGCCCTCAATAAGTACATTAAAGACTCCTGGTCCAAGTGGGTTGGCCTGGGCGAATTTTATGACACGATCTCCCCCGAAACCAACAATGAATGTGAAGAATGGTTTAAAGGCACGGCCGATGCCATATTTCAATTTATGAGGATTTTGGAAAGCACCGATGCTGATTATGTGACAATATTGGGCGGCGACCATATTTATAAAATGGATATCAGCCAAATGATCGCCAATCATATTCTGAATAAAGCCGATGTTACCCTGGCCGCCCTGGAAGTTCCCCGCGAAGACGCCCAGCGGTTTGGCATCTGCACTGTCGATGAAGCTTTCCGGGTGCAAGCTTTTACGGAAAAGCCCCGGGACCCGGCGACCATCCCCCACCGGACAACCTGCTTTGCCTCAATGGGCAATTATGTGTTTACCACCGGAAAACTCATTGAGGTGCTGAAAAAAGGCCGACGGCGGCATGCCGATCTTGACTTCGGCCAACACGTTATTCCGATGATGCTGGAGGACGGCGACCGGGTATTTACCTATAACTTTATCGAAAATGAAATTCCCGGCGCCGGCCCGGTGGAAAAAGGCTATTGGAAAGATGTCGGCACCATCGACTCTTACTATGACGCCAATATGGATTTGATCAACATTGTACCCCAGCTCAACCTTTACAATTATCGCTGGCCCATCATTACCAGCCAGGGTAATTTTCCGCCCGCCACCACAGTATTTGATGAGGACGGACGGCGCGGCCAAAGCCTCAACTCTTTTGTCTGCGGCGGTTGTATCATTAGCGGCAGCACTGTGCGCCGCTCGATTATCGGCCCGTGCTGCCGGGTTAACAGCTATAGCTTAATCGAAGATTCCATATTGTTTGATCATGTTGAAATCGGCCGCCATGTGCAAATTAAACGGGCAATTATTAACGAAAATATCACCCTTCCTGATGGCGCGCAAATCGGCTATGATCATGAGGCTGACCGCAAGCAAGGTTATATGGTCACGCCTTCCGGCATTGTGGTTGTGACCTGACCGGGGGCTACACTTATTTTGTTCTTTTCCGGTAATAAACAACTGCCGCCAGCGCCAGCCCGGCAAGCACAATCATACTGGCCTGATGCCCAAAATCGGTAAGCTGCTGCCAGTTTGCTCCCAACAGCTTACCGGCATAAATCAGGGCAATTGTCCAGGGAACAGACCCTAACAAGGTATACAGGACAAACTGACCGAAATGGACCCTGGCCATTCCGGCCGGCAAAGAAATAAAAGTACGGACAACCGGCAGCAACCGGCTGAAAAATACCGCCCTGATACCATAATGATCAAACCATCGCTGCGCCAGCGCAACATGGTCTTTGGGCAAAAAAATATATTTCCCGTATTGGTCAATCAAGGCTCTGCCGCCATATGCCCCGGCCAGATAGGCAATGATTGAACCGGCCAGACCTCCGGCAACGCCGGCGGCAACAGCCAGGGAAAACTCCAGCCGGCCAAGCTGTACCAAATAACCGGCAAACCCAAAGATAAGTTCACTGGGTATTGGGATACAGGCGCTTTCCAGCGCCATGCCGATCATAATCGCCCAGTAACCCCAGATGCTGAGATAATCTATGACAAACTCAAACAGGCGCTCCATATCAGACACATCCTTCGAACAACTTGGCGCCCCGATACCGGTTGCCGCCACCGCCACAATCCCTCCAGCTGGCAGCCGGCGGACTTCCTCCGGCCGTCAATGATAGCAAATTCCCACTCGCCCTGATTGCAAAATATCCAGTCTTAGGGTTGATACTGATTATTTTACAACAATTCCAGAAGATTGTTAAGCGGCAAAGAGCCTGCCGGCGACCCTCCGCCGGCAGGCTTTGCTTAACTAAGCTCCTCCTATTCAGGAGCGATATTAACGTTAACTTCAAACATTCGGTTCCACGGGAAGGTTGCCGTAATTTGCTCCGGCGGCAGCCATAAGTGCTGTTCGGCAAATTGACGTTCACGCTTCTCAAGCTCAGCTGTCAGCTGCGGCTTTAATTCATTAAGATAAACCGGACTGCCGCTATTGGGATAAACAAATTCTTCCGTCAGCGCTTGCCTGATATTGGCCTGATAGGCCCAGTCATCGAGATAACGGACAGCCAGCAGCCGTTTACGGTCCTGATCATCGGTTAAACCGGTCAGCATCCCCTGACCGACAGCATAACCCACGGTATTTCCGGCAGTATTCCAGCCGGAATAGGCACTAAGTTTATCCAGCAGGTTCCGGCGTGATAATTCGGTCATTAACGCATTATCAGCGCCATTGGCAAACGAAATATCGGCAACAGCCACCTGCTTTCCGGCTTCGACCTGCGCTTGGATAGCATCAACAAATTGATGCAAAGCAGGTGTCAGCACCGTTGTGTTTTTCCGGGATCCGGCCTCAAGTGTTTTTCCTGTCGCCGACGTGTTCACATTTACAATCAGATCCGGCTTTAGAGGATTATTTAACACAATGCCGCCGGCGGCCACAACGTGAGCAACAATCGACTGGCCGACCTTTTGATCCTCATAGCTGGGAATACTGTCCTTGGCCGCCCCGGCTGCATAGTTCACCTTGACAATCGGAATGCGGTAAGTTAAATCATTGTAAGCCCTGGCCAGCAGCACCATTCCCAGTTGGTCGGCGCCAGGAAAGGTTTGGAACCTGGACTGAGGCAAATCAGCGGCCAAAATGCTCAGTTCACGGCTTTCTTTATGGCTTTGCGAATACGGGGCCGTGTCGTCCCGGCCAAGCAGAAAGAATTTAAACAGGCCTTGCCGGTTCAGCTCGATCAGACTGGAATTAATGTCAAAATTCTTTTGCCGGCGCTGCATCCAGTCGGCTAAAGCATCGGGCGGAATAATCGCCAGGTTGCTAGCCAGCAGCTTTTTCTCTTTTTTGGTCAGTCCTTCAACTTCCTCTTTATCGCGCAATGCTGTTAATTGAAAAATATTCCCGCCATACTGCTCGTAATAAGCGGGTTCCACACCGCCGGCGCTGCCTTGCGGTGTCCGCAAAACCGTCGAATATACATATACCCGGGTAAAGGGATGGGCTTTCTGCAGCTCCTGAAAACGCTCCAGACGAGCCTTTAAAACAGCTTCGCCAAATTCGTGAGTCCGTGAATCGACCAGGCCTCCATAGATCAGGGCATCGCCGGACAATATCAGGGCATCCGCCTGGCCGGCATGGTCCTTCACCCACTGCCACAACTGATCAGGATCGCCTTTTTTATCCCGGCTGGCAATCAACTCGGCGGGCGGCGCCAAAACGGTCAGTTTGGCTGCTTCAGCCGTATCCACCACATCCTCCAGGCTTACCGGCCGGTCGTCCTGCGGCACATATAAAATCGTTGCAGCCTGAGCTGCCGATATTCCCAGCATAAAAACAAGTAACAGCGGGACTATGATCAACTTTTTTTTAATCTTCATTGTCTTCCTCCACGAGTCATTTTCGGAGCAGTGCCTGCGCATTGAATTACAAGCAGTTTCTCTGTTCCTTTCGACAAGCCAGCCCTTCCTTCCTGCACCCGGAGTTTATTGGAAAACATTTCCTCAATTACTGCTGTTTTTCATTATGCTTCAACTGGGTTTTTACAACAGTAACAGCCTTGGCTGTCCAAAATCTCCCTTACTTCCGGTAAGGGAGATTTTTACTGCGCGCCATTATTTCATATTAACATAAAGCGTAAAAAAATAGTCCTTGAAAACCCGTCCTGTCCAGGCGGCATCCTTTTATTTCAATTCACATAATATATAGGAATTGCATATTATAAATTAACTATTTTTTTAGTTAATGCAATCAGCATGGAGGGATTAGATTTTGGATACCTTAGCTCTTCAAATTCAAAGGCTATTAGGCGGAACTGTCGAATCAGGCGCAAATGTCATCTTTGACAATGAAGTAAGCAGCTTTGGCGATGTGAGCTACGACTCCGCTACGGGAGAAATTACGGTCAATAAAACAGGAAGGTACCTGATTAACTGGTGGGTAGGAACCCAGGCTACAATAGGATCAAATAGCGTTTCCTTCTCAATTGTGACATCGCAAGGGGATGATATTCCCGGAGAGTCACCGGTTAAAGTAGGTATAACTCCGGGATTTGCGCTTATCCAGGTCGATATTGCACCAATTACGATAAGCCTGGTGAATCAAACATCGGTTGCGGTAACTTATTCCAGTGTACCAACCAGAGCCCATTTGGTATTAACCGAAGTTTTAGAAGATACGGAAGGTGTCACCGGCCCTACCGGTGAGACCGGTGCTGGTGAAACTGGGGCTACCGGCGAAACCGGTGCTACTGGCGAGACTGGGGCTACCGGTGAAACCGGTGCTACTGGCGAGACTGGCGCTG